>CAXGMH010000043.1:0-18115 GCA_964010795.1 uncultured Alphaproteobacteria bacterium | reverse complement strand
CCCAATGCATGCGCAGCTTTTTGTGTTTGTTTTTCTAATTCTTCTTGTGTGTCTTTTGATAACAATGTTGGCATGATATCTCCAACTTCAATAAAGTAAGGTTTGAAAATATCATAAGCAAATACACGCTCAGAAATGGCCGTTAGATAAAGGCGTCCATCTATCATCAATCCTTCAGTGCTATACTCTGTACCTGATATATATTCATTCATAACCACAACGGGATTATCAGATGTTGAGACATTAACGGCTTCTTCATATGCTTTCTGGAGGTCATCAATGCTTTCAACGAGCGATGTTCCTTTTGCAAAAGATAAATCTACAGGTTTCACCACCAATGGAAAATCTATATTCTCAGCGTGTTTTTTGGCTTGTTTATAATTTTCCACTACCCTGTATTTAGGAGCGGAAACTTTATGTTTTTCAAACAAATCAGACCTTCTGTGTTTATGAGATGCATCCAATGCAGTCTCTAAGCTAACGCCTTTTAGGCCAAAGTGCTCGGTTATATGTGCTACAGAAATAGCAGATTCTGTGCACAAACTAATTACTCCATCAAATTTATATCCACCATTGTGTAATTCAATTGCAGCATTCAGGGCTTCTTTAGGCTTTTTTGCATAGACGACTTTATGTACATCAGCATGCTCCACTCCATTATCTTGATCGAATTCTGAAATTAAATACACTTTATATCCCCAAGATTTTATGACGGGGATACTTTCTCCGCTTTTACCATTTCCACATAATAAGATGGCTTTTTGTTTGTTCATTGTATAATCTCCTTTAGCGCTCTTTCCAATATGAACATACCCTCATTTAATGTTTTTTTATCTATACATAGTGGAGGATTTATTTTTAAGGTGGAGCCTTTAGGGCCTACAGGATTAAAAAGCATTAATCCCTTTTTAATGCATGCATCGACAACGTTTTGTGCTGTTTCTGGTGTTTTAAAATGAATTCCAGCCACCAAGCCTTGTCCGTAAACACCTTCTATTTCGTGTGTATAGTCTTTTATTAAAGTGTTCAGTGCAGCAAGCATGAAATCGCCCATTGTTCTTGCGTTTTCGGCTAAGTTATCATTTTCAATTACCGCAATATTAGCAGCTGCTGCTGCACAACACACAGGGTTTCCACTATGAGTGGTACTCAAGGCGCCTGGAGGGAATTGATCCATAATGTCACGAGATCCAATTACCGCAGAGATTGGCAAAGAAGAGCTAATTCCCTTTCCGCAGACTATTATATCAGGTTCAATGTTGTAATGCTCGAAGCCCCACCATTTCCCGGTTCTTCCAAACCCAGCTTGCACCTCGTCCATGATGAGCTTGATATCATTTTCATCGCACCAATTTCGAAGCTGTTGCATAAAATCAATAGGTGCAAATTTGACAGATCCGCCTTGGTATGTCTCAAAAAGAACACAAGATATTTGCTCTTTATAATTAATCCCATATTTGTTTAGTTCGTTAAGAAAATTATTAAAGTCTTGGGCATATAATTCGTTGGGGTTAGGATAGGGGAGTTGTATGAAATTTTTATCTAAATCTATTATCCAATCTTTTAATGCAGGGATACCTCCTGCTAGTTGTGATCCTAGTGTTCGCCCATGAAAATTTCCTTGGAAGGATAAAACAATTCTTTTGGATTGACCGTAGTTCTTTATCGCCCATGCTCTTGATAATTTAATTGAGGCTTCTATAGCTTCGGATCCGGAGCAAAATAATAAAACTTGTTCCATGTCATGTGGGGTATGTTCCAAAATTTTTTTAATTAGCTTTATTCGCTCTTCATTAACAAAAATATAACTAGTTAGAAGACCTCGATCTACTACTTTTTTTATAGCACCATTAACTGCCGGATGATTGTGCCCTGCATTTGCAACCAATACTCCAGAAGTAAAATCTAGGAACTTGTTACCTTGCCGATCGTAAACGAAGCATCCTTGAGCACTGTGCCATACAACTTTTGGCTGACCATGCATGGAGCGCGGCTCTATTAGGTCCAATTGATCAAATAGAGCTGCGTCATTTTGGTTAGGTATATTAAGGTCTTTATTGTTTTCTTTGCTCATCAATCCTCGCTTTTCAACGTATTATCAAGTACATTTACTAAACTACAAATAAAAAACTTGCAATAAATACAAATATTGATTATGTATATACAATGAAAATTATATCTAATTACTATGGTGATCATAAAAAAGGCTGTTGGCGCAGGCTTAATAGGTTAGTTCATCACTTGGCAAATGATGGGCACGAGGTCACACTTATTACATCACATAAACCAGTAGAGATATATGAACCAAACGTAAAAATAATTACTCTTAATATAAAAAACTCTAGTTATTTTAACTTTTTTGTATATCTAATTTTTTCATCGTTAGTAGCTTCCTTATGCATGATTTGTAATAAAGGCTATGATAGAATACTGGCGTTTGATTGCCACAATGCTACACCCATTTTGTTGGGTAAGTTTTTTAGAAAAACTCCTATGATGCTACATATTCGTGGCGTTTATGAGCATCAAGACTTTTTTAAAACTAAAAATTACGTTTTGCAAAAAATATTTTTTTGGATCAATAAAATGGGATATGTATATGCAGATAAAGTGTATTGTGTGTCTAGAAAGAATAAAGAGGAGATAACTCGTTTATTTGGATGTCATTATAAACATATTGACATCATTAGAAACAATGCACCAGATATCAAGAAGTTTGCGTTAAAAAAACCTTATTATAAAGAAAAATCGGAAAGTTTAGTTGTTGGATATTTAGGTCAACTGGTCAAAAGAAAAAATGTTACATTTTTATTGGATTTATTAACTTATTGTAAGGAGTACAATATTGTATTGCATATACAAGGGGGTGGGCCAGAAGAAGAAAATTTAAAAGAGAGTGCTCGCAAGTTGGGTGTAGATGATAAAGTGCTATTTATGCCTTGGTCTAGTGATATAAGTGGCTTTTTTGACAATATCGATATTTTTATACTCCCAAGTTATTTTGATGATGCTTCGAATTCATTGTTAGAGGCTATGGCTTATAATAAAATTTGCTTTTCTGCCAATACGGGGGGAAGTATAGAAATATTAAACTATGACAGTGAATTGCTGTTTTGCCCATATTCAGGGCAGGAAGAGCTAAGTGGTGTCTTAAAAAAAATATTAAGTGATGATATCTATAAGCAGCGTTTTATCGAGAAGGTGAATCAAAGTAGGATTGATTTAACGTTTGATTGGAATAAAAGGATGTTCAATTCTTTTTTATACAGAAAAAAGAGTTTAATATAGTCACCGCATTAACAATTAAAATATAATTATTAAAATATAATTATACGAAAGAAAAAAATAAGATGATCGACATAAAGAAAACAATGCAAGACATTGACTTGATGAAAGACAACATACGTAACAGAAACATGACTGTTGATGTGGATGACGTAATATCCCTATATGAGAAGATGACTGCGCAACAAAGAGAAATAGAAGATTTACAAGCTCAAGCCAATAAAAATGCAAAAAAAATACAAGGCCTATCTGGAGATGAGCGCAGTGCAATCTTCGAAGCCGGCAAGGCTTTGAAGACAAAAATATCAACTTTAAATAGTAAATATGTAGAAATAGAAAAGCGTTTTAATGAATCTGCAAAGGCGCTTCCTAACTGGACATCACAAGACGTTCCAATAGGTAATACTGATGAGGATAATCTAGAGATATTTAGATTTATGGAGCCTACAAATTTTGATTTCCAACCACAAGATCATATTAGTTTAGGCAATAAATTGGAGCTAATTGATTTTGATGCTGGAGCAAAAGTGGCAGGATCAAAGTTTTACTTTTTAAAAAATGAAGCGGTGCTACTGCAGCATGCCTTAAAAAGTTTCGCTTTTTCTAAAGCGATGGAATTTGGTTTTACGCCTCTTCAAACCCCTGATGTTGCTAGAAATAATATTTTAGAAGGGGTTGGTTTTGCTCCTCGCGGAGAATCAAGCAATACATATGAAATTAAGGATCACGATTTAAGTTTAATCGCTACTGCGGAAATTGCAGTGGGAGGCCTGCATTCACAAGAGGTCTTAAGAGAAGACAGCTTACCTTTGTTGTATGTAGCTGAGAGTCACTGTTTTAGAACTGAGGCAGGATCCGGAGGACAGGCCAGCAAGGGGCTGTACAGGGTGCATCAATTTGAAAAAATTGAATTATTTGCATTTACAACTCCTGAGCAGAGTGAAGTGGTGCATGAAAAAATACGAGAGCTGGAAGAAAGTATTTATCAGGATTTGAATATCCCCTATCGAGTTGTTCTGAACTGTACCGGTGATCTTGGTGCACCAGCTTTCAAAAAATATGATATTGAGGCATGGATGCCTGGCAAAGGAGAAACGGGAGAATACGGTGAAGTGACTTCAGCTAGTAACTGTACAGATTATCAGTCTCGTCGCCTTGATATTAAATATCGATGTGATAATGATTCGAAAAATAAATATGTGCACACTTTAAATGGTACAGCTACAGCCTTAAGCAGAACTATTTTAGCTATAATAGAGAACTATCAAACATCTGACGGGGGTGTATTGATCCCAGACTGTCTTAAGCCTTATTTAGGTATGGATATGATCAAACCAAAATCATCAAAATCTCCTGTTTTTAGTAGAAAGTTTTGAATATAATTCTGTATATTGCGCTTATAGTTATTATAAACGCAATACACTAACGACATTATCCGTTGATTTTCCATTATAAGCATTTCCTGACTCATAGAAGCCCGTACAGCGCGATGAAAGTTTGAGGCTATGATCAGCCCGCCTAAAAGGGTCCGGACTCCTCAGTGACTCTTAAAATAGAAAGTAAGGATACTTGACAGATTCCGCCATAAGTGCGACCTTGAGGTGAAACCTATTGTTAAACATAGGCCGTGTATCCCGCAGTGAATAAGGGTTTACAAAAATGGTTGCAAATCCTACTCCCGCAACCAATCTTAAGTCCAAATAGATACAAAATCATACATAACCGTTTGAAAACACAAGCAAATCTGCGCATCATTTGTCCAGATTGATACACCCTTGTACCCCCACTTCCATTTCTTTTTAGGGTACGGTATAGGGTATATAGAGTTCAATTATGCTCTGTACCCTAAAAAAAGGAAGTGCCCCATGCCTAAAATCACAAGAAGACTTACCGAGGCGGTGATAAAAAACGCCAAGCCACGGGATAAAGATTACAAACTTTATGATGAGGCGGGGCTTTATTTGCTGGTTCGTTCGTCCGGCACAAGGGTTTGGCGCTTACCATATCGAATGAAGAAACACGCGAATGCAGAAAAAGCCAGTTATAACACCTATACATTAGGACAATACCCGGAAATGGGATCATCCGAAGCGAGAAAGCTGCGTGATGAGATAAAGGCGATGGTCAGGGAAGGCATCAATCCTAATAAGGCCAAAGAAGCAAAACGACTAGACAACCTTGGCCATAACGAGCGCACCTTTGAATATATCGCCCGTGAGTGGTTTTTACGTCAGACATGGGTAGAGAAACACCGCAAGAACATTGAGCGCACTTTTGAGAAGGACGTGTTCCCCCGCATATCCGAAGCTGATTTAAGAGCATTGCTATCGGCTGGGAGTAAGAAAGCACAAGAGCGTGGAGTTGAGTACATAGAAGGAATGATTGCCAAAGTGTCACTTTAAGAATGGATCGATTATATCGTGGAACCGCCCATTGCCCTCTTTCAAGTCCTTCTCAGCTTTTTGTATGTCTTCTTCCGTTGGCAATCCATGAAACTCTATCTTTCCATCATAAGCACGATCGGATATCCGTCCCTCATTGCCTCTATTCCAGGCAGTATAGTCGGGATCTTCTTTGGCGCGCTCATGATTGCAATTGCTGTCTTTTTACCGCTTAACCTTCTCGGGCAGCCTAACAAGAGCAAAGATCAAGAGATATAAAAGCATAAGATCCGAACGCGCGCCCTTATCCAAAGCAGATAGCGCGACACAACAAAACACAAGAAAACACTGCGCTGCAGCACATTTTCTTGGCTATTTTGGGTGATTTTCGCTTCTTTCTTAATCATTCTTTACCACTAAGCTTCTAAACTGGGGGTATGGCTAGAAAACCGTTAAAATATATCTGGTTTTTATCGCTGATAGGATTAGCACTCACTTTCGGCCTCACGGGCTGTTCGACCGTCGCATCAGTGCCTGGTGAAACCAACAGCGTCAATCACGGCTATTTCGACTCTAAGGATGACTTCCTGACACGCGTAACCGAGCTCAGAAAAGGTATGAGAAAAGACGAAGTCTTTAAGATACTCGGCAAAGACATGGTTGATTTTAACTTCCTGACCAAAAGCGAGATTTTAATGGCGCTGTATGGCACAAACCAGATCGAGCCCTCGGCAGGCATGAAAAGCGCACAAGGCCTGAAAGGATACAGCCTTATTTTCGGTGAAGTACAGGCTCGCCATGGGTTTTCCTCACCTGTAAGCATGAAAACAAAACAACAGGGCTTCCGTTATACGGTGACGCTTATCTTCGAAGGTGACACCTTATACGAAGATGCCTTAATTGCAGGCGGTGATGTCTATGACACCAATTCAAAGACGCTTTTTGACCTGATTACGCCAAGCCGTATCTTTTCGGCTGCACTCTAAAGCGCATAAGTCGCAAGCATCCAACCACCCATTGCAAGCATCATAAGATTTTCCGTTAACGAGATGAAGCCGAGCGGCACATTGCTGTCGCCACCTACGCAAGCGCATTTCAACTCTCTTTTATCAAGATAGACCGCTTTGAACACCGAAACTGCACCGATCCCGCCAATTGTAATCGCGGTCAGCGCCACAAAAGGTGTCAATATACCGGCAACCATGCCAACCCCTACAAAGCATTCTGCGAACGGATAGATATAGCCGTAGCGCAGCCAGCGCATAGCCAGAAGGTCATAGGTGATAAACTGATTGGTAAAAGAAAACAGGTCTTGCAGCTTCAAGATAGAGAGCACGCACATACTAAAGCCGACAAAATAGGTCAGAACAGAGGCAATTGTAGGTCCACCACCCAAAGTATAGCTGAGCGCAAGCGCCATCAAGAAAGTCACCGAGAACACCGCTATTACCGGCTGATAGCTTGTCCCCTTTGTCTCGGGCTGGGCTTTACCAAAAAACGCCAGCAAATCGTCATGCCCGCCTATACGCTTGCCGTCAATGAATGTTTGTGGCGTCGTCTTCACATCATGCTTTGCCTTAAACGCATCGGTTTGCTCACGAGTGGATAAATGATGATCCTCAACCTCATAGCCCTGTCGCTCCAGCAAATCTTTGGACTTCATGCCAAATGGACAGATATGGTCATCCATCACCATCCGGTATAAAACTGCTCTTTTAGACACAGTAAAAGCTCCTTTCGCTTTTCTCTTTAAAATCGTCGGCCGATGGAAACAGCACCAAAGACACTCGGATCTCCTTGTCCGTCAAATTCGGCACTGCGCCAATTGAGTGTATACGATAGCTGTACGCGCCCATATGTGAGAGACAAGCCACCGCTTACATCTGCTACCAGTGGCTTTTTATCGACACTGGCGCTTTCCTCAAAACTATTGCCGTCCAAAAAGATATTGCGTCCAACCGCCCGCCCGTCAAGGGAAAGGAATGCTGACCACGCAAAGCGATTTTCCGGCACCGAGAAAAAGCCGTCTCCGGGTACAGCAGGCTGAACACGCAGCGGCTGTGACTGCCATTTATAACGGCTTGGCGTAATTTGGATTGTGCCGCCTATACTACTGTGGGTATAGACATTGCCAAGCGTAACACCGATATGGGGCTGTGTCTTTATATACAGACCGTCAAAGCCGTCGAAGCCATAACCCGGCCACATCCGCCTCCATGACAATATAACGCCTGGCTCATTTTCAAGCTGGTTATCCCATCCCTTTGGGTCATCCGCATTAATCAAGCCATGCACTTCCTTTTGCACCAGCTCTGCACCTGATAATGGACCGATAACACCCAGCGTCGCCGTCAAGTCATCCTGATGGTTCTTTGTAACAGTGGTCAAACCTGCTGTTCCATAAAGAAACCCCGCATAAGGGCGGTCGCTTGGGTCGGGTGTAGGTGTCGTAATATCTTGAGGTGTAAAGATCGTCTGGCCGAAAGAATAATAAACAGAGCTGGTCTCGTTCAAATCAAAAGTCGGAACGAACCGTGCCAGCTTATGCGCATAAGCTGGCAATTCAGCCCCTGAATCATAATATGTGATTTGTACACCATTGGTATAATACTCATCCCGTCCGGAACCGAAGAGATCGTTTTCAACGGTCAGCGTCCAGAAAGACGGATTGTCTTGTGAAAGGATTTCTCCCTTAAGTCCATCTTCATAAGGCTCTTCCTCAACTGTCTCGACGTCCTGAGCATGGGCATGATGAATAGCACCAAAAGAAAAAACGCCAAGAGCAACCATAATTACCAAAACGTACACGCATACGGCTGGCGTTAAATTCTTGTGTCTTGTTTTCATACTCATCCTATCTTTTTATCATTGTAGCTTATCCACCACTGTTTGCCGCAAATTCTTGCGCAAAGCCCAGCCAAGCAGAACAAGCACAAGCGCAAAGGGCAGCCCAGAGATGATTGCCGCTGTTTGCAGAGCCTGCAGACCGCCCGCATATAACAGTGCAATAGTCACGATCATAACAGCCATGGACCATAAACAACGCTGGACGAAGTGAGGACGTTCCCCACCAGATGCAAGAGTGGCCGCAACAAGCGCACCGGAATCAGCAGAGGTGACGAAGAACAGCAACACAATAAAGGTCGCGAGTGCAATTGTAATTTCAGATAGCGGCAGATTACCCAAAAGCGCAAACAGGCTCTCATCCATAGGCACACCGAGCAGCTCTCCATCTCCGAAAATCGTGTCGTGTAAAGCATTAGAGCCGAAGACGCTCATCCATAAAAAATTAAATAAAGAGGGGATAAATAAAACACCCGTGATAAAGGCACCAATTGTTCGCCCCTTAGAGATGCGCGCAATAAAAAGCCCGACAAAAGGTGACCATGATATCCACCAGACCCAATATAAAATTGTCCAATTCGCCTGCCAGTTTGTTCCGGTATAAACCTCTCTCCATGTCGAATTCTGGATAAGATTATTGAAGTAATAGCCCAGATGCTGGCCAAAGGCTTTCAATGCGAAAATTGTTTCCCCCGCACATAAAACAAAGAGGAGCAAAAGGCCTGCGAGTATCAAATTCGCCTGAGAAATCCAGCGGATCCCACGCCCGACACCGGAGAGAACCGACAAAAATGAAACGATGCAAACGATAACAATAAGGGTAATCTGCATCTCGATCGTGCTTTCCCAGCCTGTCAGGATAGAGATTCCGGCGCTGGCCTGTGCCGTGCCGAAACCCAGCGACGTTGAAATGCCAAAAACTGTTCCCAATATTGCAAAAACATTCAACACCAGACCACCGACAACGGCATATTTAGGTGAGATCGTTGCAGCAAGAGGCCCGAGAAAGCTTAGAGGCTGGGCCTTGGAATAATGGAACCACGCCAGAGCAAGGGCAACTAGAGCATACACAGCCCAAGGATGAAGCCCCCAATGTAGAAAGGTTTTATTCATGGCAAATTGTGCCGTATCGGCCTCGCGCCCGTCAAAATACTCAATGAAATTATCGTAATGCGCCAAAGGCTCGGCCACAGAGTAGAATAAAAGCCCGATTCCCATTCCGGCAGCAAACAACATACCGACCCAGGAAAACATGGAGAACTCCGGCTCGGCATCTGCCCCGCCTATTTTGAGATGCTTATACGGCCCAAAGCCAAGATAAAGGGTAAAAACAAGCGTCGCATTGATAATTAATATTACAAGCCAGCCTGTGTAATGGGTCAATGTATTTTGGGCCTGAGAGAAAAACCCTTCGATCTCGCCTGAGTAATACACTCCACCAAAGACAAGCATGGTGATTAGAAACACGGAAATTGCAAAAACCGGATTGCGCATCCGGCGCACGAAAGACATAGGCCACTCCTTAAGATAGGCTTCATTTAACGCCAAAGCATACAGATTTATGCGCGAAATGAAAGCACCCAGCGTTTATTTAAGAAATCCTCGCCTTTGATACCCTTTTAATGCTTTTGATATTTCAATATTTTTGCCATGAATGAACCGCCCTCATGATCGTTCCCGGAATAAACAAAGCCCACCCTTTCATAAAGCCCTGTTTTCTGCGGATAAGTCGCCAAGATTACTGTAACGGTTTTTCTCGCGGCTTGGCTGATATGCTCTAAACATTTCTCCACCAAGAATTGTCCGATGCCTTGGGAGCGATAATCTTTATGGACACTGACCCAACTTATTCCCCAAACATCAACCGTGAAAAACTCTTCGGAATATGCCGCTGCTCCAATAATCTTATTATCAGTATTGTGAGCGACAATAAAAGTAGGCCGTCTGTAATCTGTTGAGAAACAACTTTGAATATAATGTTGGGCAAGCTTTCGGTTTTTCTCGCCATTATTAAAGACGAGAAATGTTTCTAATTCACCCGCTTCGGTCTCCTTTGCCTGCCGAATTAAAACGTTTTTCATCTTAAACAGCCTTAAGGTCGTCCGATGCCGTAATAGGTAATACCTTTGGCACGCAAAGAGGCCGGGTTATAGATATTGCGGCCGTCAAAGATGACTGTGTCTGCCAGTTTTTCTTTGATAACATCCGTATCAATCGTCTGGAAAGTTTTCCACTCTGTCACAACGATAAGCGCATCCGCCCCCTCAAGAGCAGCATTAGCATTTTCAACCAGCATCAGGTCATCACGCTGTCCGTAAATACGCTCGACCTCTTCCATTGCCTTCGGGTCATAAGCACGAACCTTCGCACCTTTTTCCCACAACGCCTCCATAATCACGCGTGACGGTGCCTCGCGCATATCATCTGTATCCGGCTTGAACGCCAGCCCCCATACAGCAAATGTCTTACCGACCAGATCATCTTGATAATGATCGCAGATCTTATCAAACAAAACGCGTTTTTGCGCTTCGTTTACATCCTCGACAGCCTCTACGAGACGAGCCTTATATCCGTTTTGACGTGCCGTTGCGGCCAAGGCCTTTACATCTTTTGGAAAACAAGATCCGCCATATCCCACACCGGGATAGATAAAGGCATAACCGATACGGCTGTCTGCACCGATACCAAGACGGACATTTTCAATATCCGCACCGACGCGCTCTGCAAGGTTAGAGACCTCGTTCATAAAACTGATCTTGGTTGCAAGCATAGCATTGGCTGCATATTTGGTCAGCTCAGCCGAACGAATATCCATAGAGATCACACGGTTGTGCGAGCGCATGAAAGGGACATAAATTTCCTCAAGCGTCTTACGCGTCACGTCACTATCCGATCCGATAATGATGCGGTCAGGCTTCATAAAGTCTTCAACAGCGCGGCCCTCGCGCAAGAACTCAGGATTTGAGCCAACATCAAATGTCAGGTCAGAGCCCCGTTTTTCCAGTGTTTGCGCAATAGCCTCTCGCACTTTATCGGCAGAGCCAACAGGAACAGTTGACTTGGTCACGACGACCTTATGCGTATTCATTTTCTCACCGATCATACGGGAGACAGCGAGAACAGCAGACAAGTCGGCAGAACCGTCCTCGTCAGGAGGCGTACCAACCGCGATCATGATAACTTCACCAAAGCCGATTGCTTTGTCTGTGTCCGTCGTAAAGAACAGGCGACCGGCGTTACGATTTTCCTGAACGACCTTCTCAAGGCCTTTCTCATAGATTGGAATCCCGCCGTTATTCAGCAGGTCAATTTTTTCCTTGTCGATATCAAGACACGTGACTTGATGGCCAACCTCGGCCAAACACGCTCCTGTTACAAGCCCGACATATCCTGTTCCAATCACGGTAATTTTCATCGCTCACGCCTTTTCTTGAATTTTTTATGCAGCCGCAAAGATAGCTATTTATCTACATTTGTCCAGTTAAAAACACGTCCTCGAGATGTGTAGGGCAAAAAATACCCCTCGTTTTTGGCACGCCCTTTGCAACGTCTGTTTTCGAAATAACCCGGCGAGGAAATGCAGGGGTAAAAAAGAAGGTCCGAACACAATGCAGACCCAAGACAAAGAATTTGGCACGAATAGAGAGTTAAAAGCGCAGCACACCCGCTCCAATATAAAAGGTGATGCACATAAGAATTCCGAGCTTCCTATCGCAAGAATTCGCGGTAGTATATTACAGGCATGGGAGGGTGCGCGTCAGGAGGACGCAGCTCTCCTCGCCCTGATTGCCAAGGGCGATGACCGAGCTTTCCAAGAAATCGTCGATCGCTATATCCAGCCTATATGGAGGCTGGCATCAAACATCCTTAATGACCGCCACGAAGCCGAAGACGTCGTCCAGGATGTCTTTATGATGCTCTGGGATAAGGATATCAACTGGCAAGCAAACGGGGCGAAATTCTCGACATGGCTCTACCGTGTGGTGCTCAATAAATGCATTGATATCAAACGCAAGAAATCAAGACAGCATCTAAGCGATATCGACATTCCGAAATTATTCGAAGATGAGCGTCCAGACAGCCATGCGCGCCTATCCGAAAAACAAACAAGCGACAGCCTTCTACGGGCCATTGAAACTCTATCTGCACCGCAGCAAAAAGCGCTCAAATTATTCTACTTCGAAGACCTGAGCCTGGCACAAATTGCCGAGCGCATGGAGACAACGCTGGACAGCGTCAAATCATTGCTCAAACGTGGGCGCAATTGCCTTAAGACGACACTCAACGAAGCCAGTCTATAAGCGCCTCACAGCCAAACAAGAAAAAATACTGTTGACAGCGCGCGATTTTCGTGGCTATAAACAATTATCTTTATCGCATTCCTTTAATAAACAAGTGATGAACGACAGCGCTTTTGCGCTCGAGGTAAGAAAGCGAAAACTTAACTTTTAAACTATTAAACTTTGTTGGCCTGTACCCATTACGGCGGATTGCTATCTCTAAAAACAAACCCACCCCGATATTATCCCATGCAATTACAAGAACTGAAATCAAGAACACCCGCAGAACTCCTCGCCTTTGCCGAAGAACTGGAGGTCGAAAACTGCTCTGCCCTGCGCAAACAAGACATGATGTTTGCCATTTTGAAAAAACTGGCTGAACAGGACGTGCCGATCTCAGGCACAGGCGTTCTCGAAGTGCTCCAAGATGGTTTCGGTTTTTTACGCTCTCCGGAAGAAAACTACCTCCCCGGACCTGATGACATTTATGTATCTCCTTCACAGGTACGCCGCTTTGGTTTGCGCACGGGTGATATTGTAACGGGCTCTATTCGCGCTCCAAAAGACAATGAACGTTACTTCGCGCTGGTTCATGTTGCGTCTGTGAACCATGAAAGTCCTGACAAAATCCGTCACCGTATTAACTTTGACAATTTGACGCCACTTTATCCTGAGCGCAAAATCAAACTCGAGCTTAACGACCCGACCAAGAAATCTCCGACACAGCGAGTGATTGAGCTTGTCTCTCCGATCGGTTTTGGTCAGCGTGCCCTTCTGGTGGCACCGCCACGTACCGGTAAGACAGTTATGTTGCAAAATATCGCAACCTCGATTGCTGAAAATCATCCGGAAGCGTATTTGCTCGTTCTCCTGATCGACGAACGCCCCGAGGAAGTGACCGATATGGCTCGCTCCGTACGCGGCGAGGTTATTTCTTCAACATTTGATGAGCCCGCGGCAAGACACGTGCAGGTGGCTGAGATGGTCATGGAAAAGGCCAAACGCCTTGTAGAGCATAAGCGCGATGTCATAATCCTTCTCGACTCGATTACACGTCTGGCACGTGCATATAATACTGTTGTACCAAGCTCCGGTAAGGTTCTAACAGGTGGTGTGGACGCAAACGCCCTGCAACGTCCGAAACGTTTCTTCGGTGCGGCACGTAATGTTGAGCAAGGCGGTTCTTTGACAATTATCGCCACAGCTTTGATTGACACAGGATCACGCATGGATGAGGTTATCTTTGAGGAATTCAAAGGAACAGGTAACGCCGAGATAGTTATGGATCGTAAGATTGCTGATAAGCGCGTCTTCCCTGCCATCGATATTCAAAAATCCGGCACACGTAAAGAAGAGCTTCTGGTCGACAAAGAAACCTTGCAGAAAATGTGGGTCTTGCGCCGTATCCTCAATCCGATGGGTACCGTCGATGCTATGGAATTCCTGCTTGAGAAACTTCGTCATACCAAAACCAATGACGACTTCTTCCAATCCATGAACCAGTAGATATTATCCTTATCTCTACTATCTTAGTCGGATGAGAAACTTCCAAACCTTTATCGGCATAGACTGGTCAGGGGCAAAAACGCCAATCCATACAAAGTCGATAGCCGTAGCGATTACACAACAAGCGTCTAAATCCGTTGAACTTATCCAATCCGCCAAAAAAGCGAACTGGTCACGAAGTGATGTGCATGATTTATTGATTGAAAAAGCACATACAGAAAAGCGTACACTTGTCGGCATAGATTGTAATTTCGGTTATGCGCAAGCAGTTGGCGAAGCACAATTTGGTATAGGTTACAACTATCAGGACTTATGGGCGGCTGTAGAGCAATCCTGTTGTGAAGATACAAATTATTTTGCTGGCGGATTTTGGACACAGCCAAACTATGCCCCCTATTTCTGGACGCAAGGCAAACAACCAGAAGGTTTCACCATGCCGCGCCGTGTCGTAGAACAAGCCTGTGGCGAGCAAGGCCTAGGCTGGCCGGAAAGTCCGTTTAAACTTATCGGAGCGAAACAAGTCGGCAAAGGCGGACTGGCCGGTATGCGTATGGCCTTATCTCTTAAGCAACACTTAGGTGAAAAAATCGCCATCTGGCCTTTCGAGCAAGACAAAGTCGATCAAGCTAACCTTATTATCAGCGAAATTTATCCGCGACAATTTATTAAACGTGCAGGATTAGGGCATAAAAAGCTCGACCAAAACACGCTCCATCAGGCATTGCAAAATATTGGCAGTTACTATTTCGAAAACTCCGAACGCATTGATGACCATAAAGCCGACGCAATTATCACAGCCGCAGGGCTAGCCGCCATATGTGGAACAGAAGAAGCCGTACACGAACACTACACACGGCCAAAAGGTTTAACAAACTATATCGCAAAAACAGAAGGCTGGATCTTCGGTGTGAAGTAGCCATAAACAAACATAGCTTTCTTATAGTTTCATGCTAGAATCATTTTATGAATATGACCAAAGGCAATGTTTTGTTTCTGATTTTGCTCGCTGTCGCTCTTTTCGCAGCGCTGTCCTATGCCGTGACACAGTCAAGTCGTTCTTCTGGAAAAAACATCAGTGATGAACAGGCCAAACTTTTTGCCTCTAAGATCACGCAGTATGGCACTAATCTCAAACAGGTTGTAACACGGCTACGCCTTACCAACGGATGTCGCGATACGCAAATCTCTTTTGCCTCAGACAGTGACCAGGATGGCGAGTGGTATGACACAGACGACGAGTATCACAATACAAATGCACCAAGCAATTTTTCATGCCATGTTTTCCATCCCAATGGCGGCAATATGCATCCTCTGGAGGTTAGCCCCGACTGGCTGGATCAAAGCCACTCGGGTTATTCCGTAGTCTATGGCAAGGCACTCTACCTTGATAACCGAGTGTATTCTAAAGGCACGATTATCGATCACGGCACCGAAGCCAACGAGCTTGTTTTCACGGTAGGCTTTTTAAAGCAAGGCATATGCAAACACATCAATGATTATGAGGGTCTTGAGCTCTGGGAGGAGTCAGGCAAGCATAACGGAAATGACAGCTCGCGCATGGATCTTTTTGACGGTGACTATTCCAGCACAGAAGACATATCCAGATGGAATCTATTTCCACCTCTCTCAGGCTGTTTCTGTGACGGAGTTACCACGCCATGTGAGCCTGATTACAGACACTATTACTATCACACACTTATTGTTCGCTGAAATGTAGAACACGCCGATTCAGAGTAGCAAGCGTATTATTACAATATGCAACCAATATGAAGGTCACAACTGACGAGCACTCCTAGAATTGTTCATAATAGCTCTCAATCCGAGTCCGCTCAAATCCGCTTTCATCAAATGCCGAATACGGGCACAGACTTGCCGGATGTTATTTTGATGGTTGCAGGCATCAACACTAAAGCTTGTAAAGCTATCAACGAGCTAATGTTCTATACCTAACGTATCCGACGGTACTGTAGGCATACCATATGGATCAGACCTCTTATTCACGCTAATAGAGCGCTAAGCCACACGCTGTGCTATTTTTTGCCAAATCTCAAGAAAGCGCTCAATCTCGTCTTCCTTTGTGTTCCAACCGAGAGAAATACGCAAAGCGCCTGCCGCTTCTTCTTCGCTTGCCCCCATTGCGGTTAGCACCTGCGATGGCTTCATAGATCCGGAAGAACAGGCCGAACCGGTACTAACAGCCACGCCCTCTAAATCGAGATTCATAAGCAACATAGAGGCCTGTTTCCCAGGCCATGCAATATTGAGCGTATTACCCACACGTGGCGCAGCCTTGGCGAATATTTTCATCCCGGGTGCCGCCGCGAGCATTCCGTCTTGAAGTCTATCCCGAAAAGAGGTGATACGTCCGTAATCTGCGAGCCCAGCCAGAGCCATCTCGGCAGCCTGTCCCATGCCGACGATACCAGCGACATTTTCAGTGCCGGCGCGTTTAAAATTTTCTTGTGTGCCGCCATCAATAAAGCGTGGTGCCTCTGCACAGCGTCCGACGATCAGCGCGCCCACACCTTGCGGCCCACCCATTTTATGAGAAGACAAGCTCATAAAATCCAGCCCCAGACCGTCCATATCAACTGGAATACGTCCGGCAGCCTGCACAGCGTCACAATGCACCGGAATGTCATAGATTTTAGCCAATGCGATGATTTCAGCAAGCGGCTGGATCGCACCGGTTTCCGAATTCACATACATAACAGAGATCAGGTCAGGCAACTCACCACGCCGCTCTGCTTGTTGCAATGCTTGCTCGAATGCACCCAGATCAACAACACCCTCAGCAGTCACTGCTATTTGGCGTGCCTGTGCTACGACCTCGCGAACCGAAGAATGCTCTATGGCTGAAATCCAGACCTTATCGGGATCATAAGCCTTCAGCACAGTGTTGTTAGCCTCTGTCGCACCTGAATTGAAAATCACGCGTGAGGGCTGCGTATTGGCCAATGTTGCCACCTGTTTTCTTGCTGCCTCAACGCGTTTACGCGCCTCGCGCCCCGCCCCATGCACGGATGAAGCGTTGCCAACCCGAGCCATGGTCTCGCTCATCACCTGAATAACTTCGGGGCGAATGGGGCAGGTTGCGTTATAATCAAAGTAAATTGCATTCATTATGGTAATTAAATATGGCTAAAGTTTTTAGTTTTCCTCAAGTTTTTCAGTGCCTTATCAATTTTCACTGGACAAATTTTCATATGGCCTTTATGACTCTTAGTTAATATCACTCTTGAAAAAGGTGTTTCGCCACAATTGTCAAGGGTTATAGCATAATAATGCATTTTATAAAAGGGGAACAGATGCCCGAAGTTTTGATCAATGGTCCGGTTGGACGTCTCGAAGGTCGCTACTATCCAGCTAAACAAGAAAACGCACCGCTTGCTCTTATTTTACATCCACATCCAGAGCATGGCGGCACAATGAACAACAAAGTCTCTTTTGCTTTATATCAGATTTTTGCCCAACGCGGGTTTTCCACGCTCAGATTTAATTTCCGCGGTGTCGGCCAATCCCAAGGTGAGTATGACCACGGCGAGGGTGAATTGAGCGATGCAGCAGCCGCATTGGACTGGATGCAGGAAAGAAACAAAAACGCTCCTTATGTTTGGGTCGGTGGTTTTTCTTTCGGTGCCTGGATCGGTATGCAATTGCTGATGCGCCGCCCTGAAATTCGCGGCTTTGTATCGGTTGCCCCCCCCACGAACAGTTATGACTTCAACTTCCTTGCTCCATGCCCGACCGATGGCGTTATCATTCGCGGCGACAAGGACGAGATCGTCACCGAAGATTCCGTTCAATCCCTGCTTGAGA
>CAXGMH010000042.1:0-18588 GCA_964010795.1 uncultured Alphaproteobacteria bacterium | reverse complement strand
TCGCCGCAGCATCGGCCGATCCGGCCGCACCGGAACCGCTACCGCTCAACCGCCCCTCCCGAACAGAAAAACTTTCAGGCTGACACGATGATAACACCGGCAATAAAATCGCCGATAACACCAAATACTTAATTAAATTTGTAATACTCATGACGACCTTAAAACCTCACATTTACGCACTATAAACTTACCATAAAACCACTAACAAATCCCTAAAATAATGAACCTTATAGATCTGAAATAACATCGCTAAATAAATCGACCTCTTCTACGATACTCAATAACGTCTCGCGGCCGGATAAATACGATTGCCCGGGAGGGCGTGTCACAATCTGAAACAATCCTGCCTGTCCCGTCTCGGCCATCTGGTTTTGATAGCGTGCCTGAAACGCTTGAAGTGTTTGCGTCTCTCCTGCCAGATTGAGGGCAACAGCCGTATTCAAAACCAATTCAGCCTGATTTTCATCTAGCGGCTCTTGTTGAACCGATATTCCGCGCTTGCTTAAAAGAGCCAGAAGTGCGTCAGACGCCTCTCTCCACTCTCCCTTTTCCCAAGCAATGTCTGCCTTTAACTGTTCAGCCTCCGCTGTATCGCCTAAACGACTGAGGATAGATAACGCCCTCTCGGTTTGACCTCGTTCAGCTCTGGCCTTAGCCTCAATCAGGGTTTTTTCTGTATTCATTTTTGCATTACGGCGCAATGTGCCGACGCTAATACGACGAAGCGCTTCAAGCGCTTCATCGGGTTGCTGGTTATTCAGCTTCAGGCGTGCCACTTGCAAAATGGCCTTGTCTTTATCCTCGCCACTCAATCTTGTCGCAATCATCTGCTCGAGCAAAGACGCAGCACGTTCTATAAGATCAACCTCAACAAGTCGCTCCGCAAGAGCTTGTACAATTTCATTCCCCTCTGCGCCCCCCGGTAAAAGTTCGGAGAATGCTTCATATAAAGTGACGGCCTGAATAGCAGAGAGATTCTCACTTGCATCTCCGAGGAACAAATCACGGAAGGCGGTTTGCATATCGCTAACGATATCAGAGCGATTGGCTTCATTATCTGTAAAAGATGCTGTTTCACGAAGTAATGAGAGCCCCTTACGATACTCCCCCTGCTCCATATACATTTTCCCCAGTGTATGGGCGATTTGCGTTTCCAAACCATCCCCACGCCATGTATAACGGAGTTGATCGAGGATCTCTATGCCACGCGCTGGCGTGATTTCTTCTTGAATACGCGCAAGCTTAACCCAAGCAAGTCCAGCCTTTGCACGATACAGGCGATCACCGCTTTCGAGCATTTCTTCCCAGATTGCAAGAGCCTCGCTCTCATCGCCTTCTTGCCTGCGCAATTCCCCCAAAAGATAACGATAAGCAGAAAGATATGGGTTTTTCATTTTGGACAAATCAGATTGTAACAAAGCAATGTAATCGCCCGCGACCTGAATATTATTCTGGCGCAGAGCCGTCTCCGCCAGAACGAGCCCCAACTCATATTTAATCAAGCGCGGATAGCGGCTTAAGAACACCGGATCATCAGGCATCATCTCCGCTGCATCATCCCAACGCTCCATTCGGCCAAAATTATAAGCTTTCCAATATTGGACTTCGGGCAGGTCATTCAACTTAGCCTGCTTAAAGTTTCGCTCTGCCTTCAGCGTATGCCCTGCAAGAGCCTGGGCTGCGGCCTCCAGAGACATAAATTCGATCCCGTTGCGGATCCCTTCGAGCTGGTCACCAGCATAGTCGAAATACCCCAAAGCCTCCTGCGGTAAGAAATTGGCCAGATGCAACTTAGCCAAAGATAAAATCAGCTCAACATAAGCAGGATCACTTTCTTCTGTCTGAGACAGCCTTGCCTCGAAGTCCCGCCGTATATCGGCCAGCTTAGCAAGCCCACCACCAGACCAGCGAGAAAGAAAATACAAACGCTCTGAATCTGTGGCTTTCTGGAAAGCCATATCTGTGAGGATCGTTTCATAAAGGGCAAAAGTTGCCTCGGATACTGCCAGCCCATCCTCTGGATTCGAGATTAGTATCTCAGGCTCTCGCCCAGGAATGGCGCGAACATCCAACCCCGGCATAATCTGTGTGATTGCCGCACCAACAACGGCCTTTTCGATATGAAAATCAACGAATTGTCGATCCATAAACAGACGTGAATCGGCTATCGACACCGTAGCGATATGCATCATCTGGCCTGTGTCCCAATTATTGAAACGCAAAACAGTTTCGAGATTGTTCATCCCCGCACGGAAACGAATATCCCCTTCAGGGCTGTCACGTAACGATTGAAGAGCGGATGTTTCCAAGCCAGGTGGAAAAGCAGAGATGGTCAAACGCCACAAAAGTCCGCCGCCTTCAGGCTTAAGATGTAGATTTGATGCAACCTCGGCCGGCCATTGATATTGAAAAACAGTCCCGCCCTCAACAGAGCGACGACGTACCGGGCCAAGCCATTTTTGTGCGTCCCCCTCGACTTGTGGCGGCACAGCCATCTCGGGCTGATCCGTCACAATCCACAGCATTCCATCTTTTGTAAAAGCGCTCATACCGAAAGAAGTCGTGGAAGAGACTGTGATGACACTAGCCTTTTGGAAATCAGCCGCAGTCACTCTGGGCGTGTTCGTAAGAGGCTCTTTAATAACAGCTGATAAGGCCGGAGTTTCCTGTCGCCTTTGCTGCGTTTGCGACTGTTCTGGCTCAGTCGACCCAGATGACGTAGGGCGCGCTGGCTGCGAAGACTGTCTCTCCTGAACTGCTGCTGATCTCACCTGTCTTAATTTAGGACCGGAAATATCTACGATAACCTTTGAGCCAATTCTAAAATGTCTGAAAGAGGTCCCGTCCACACCGTCTAAAGTGACAGAGACATTACCACCATCATTTTGTGTTTCCAAAGCATTCAGATATTGAAACTGGCTTTGAGATATTGTTGACGGGCTAATATTGCCTACATTTTGAAAAGCAAGTGTTAAACGGCCGTTACCTCCTTCACGCGCATTGTATTGCACTGAACGATCCCAATCGAAAACAACACGGTCATAATCGGAATGCTGGCCGACCCGAACATTGGCAGACTGCGCAACAGCAGAAGCGACTCCTCCGAAAGCCAGCACGATTGTGATGACTGCAAGGCCAAAAAAGCAGGATATAAGCCTAGAAAGGGTCAATGGTTGTTCCATCATCTTCCAAGATTAGAACATCCACGCGACGGGATAAAGACAAACGCGTATTCCGGTCAAGATTTTCTGGGATTAAATTATATTGGCTATCGCCATAGCCACGGATCATAAAAGGGCGATCATAACCAAGCTCATTCAACTCTCTTGCCACCGATGCCGCCCGAACGAGCGACAAGCCCCAATTGGTACTGTATAAGCCACCCTGCCCGCTCATCGGTATAGGGTCGGCGTGGCCGTGTAAGACAACTTGATTCTTGAGCTGACTTAACAGATTTGTCATCTCGCTCAGCACCGGCCTTGCCTCATCCTTAACTGTCGAAGAACCGGGAGAGAACAACAAATCAGCCGGAAACGAGACGATAATCGCCTCGTCAGTCTCTGTCACTACAGCCTGCCGTAGCGCTTCGTTTTTTTCAAATGTTTCCTCAAGAACCACTCGTAAGTAATTCAAGTCAAGCGCTTTTCTAAAGTCAATCCGTCCCAGATTTAAGGATTCGACGGGGCCAGAACCAAAGCGTGGGCCGAAGGCTACGCTAAATTCCTGTTGCAACGCCGATGTCATGTCCGTCCAGTAATCATCCTCTGGCTCTGCCATCGCAAATAACAAAACAAAAAATGTCAGCATCAGCGCCATAGCATCTGTGAAGGTAACAAGCCACGCACTTTTAGAGCCCTCATCTTCGGTACCGGCTTCACCCGAAGAATACCTCGCACCCAGCGCATAAGGATGCGCCTTGGCCTTTAATGCCTCAAAACGAGGACTGTTTGCCATTTGCGGAAAAGCAGGCTTTGATTTTGCAGCAAAACTATCCGAAAGCTCTGACATCTTATCGCCCCCCTCCTTGCGAACTATTTAAGGGGATGTTTTCCACCAGAGACTTATCGGGGACGATCTCAAAAGCAGGACGAAACACCAATACAACATCACGCGCATTCACCTTTGAATTCATCGACAAGGACATCATATCCTTGGATAGCCCCCTATCAATCAGTATCTGCACATAGCGCTCTAGCCTTTGTAATGGTACTTGCAAGCTTTCGGCACCAAAGCGTGATAAACGATCCTCGGAATATGGAACAATCACATCCAGAACATAACGATTGTCACGCTGGTCAAAAAACAACATCGCGGCAATAACACGGTCAAAGGTCGTTTGGTCGGTACTGGTAATCAGGCTTTCAAACATATCACGCCGCATCACCAACTGCATGACACCTTTTTCATTTTGCTTGGATTGTGTGACTTGAGGCAGTTCGGCGTTAAATACTTCGCTAAAATATTCCAAAGCCTGACCGCTATTAAGATATTGTATCGGATCGGGTTTCTCCGACGGTTTTGTATCTTGAGACACAAGCTTTGAGCCAAATGTTTTATAAAGGCTTTCAACCACGGGTTTTACTTTCCCGTCCTCAAACTGCGATGTCGCATTCAAAACCATAAAGAACGCAAGCAACATCATAAAAAGCGAAAGCTGCAATATCTGATTGGTATCCGCCAGATTCGCCCCGTCTGTTTCTACCTTCTTCCGCCGTGAGCGCTTAACATTTAAAACCATATCGAAGCATCCTGCTGATTAAACCTTATCTTAGCAGATAATCTTTGAAAAAGCGAGCAACAGCGCAGCCAGTGCCACGCTGTTTTAATGTTATGTTTTTAAGAGAAACAGCGATCTAACCTGATAAAAGCTTATCAATCTCGTCTTGAGAGATAGCATCATTCGTGTCTTGTGGGCCGTTCAACAGGTGCGAATCAGGGCGATCGTCCTTACTTGCAGTCTCACCTGAACGGCTCTTATGCTCGTCATATATCTCTTTAGATGACAGACCGGCCTCTTTAAGGAAGGTTGTAATCTTTTCCTCAATTGTCTTAACTGCGGAAACAACCTTACTGATACGCTGCCCTGTAATATCCTGAAAAGAGCAGGCTTCGTAAATTTTCGTGACTTCATTCACGATATCTTGGGCCTGCGCGTTCTCTCCCATAGAAGAGGCTTTATTTTCAATCACTTCGCACGCATCCATAATCGCACCAGTGGCCTCTTCGGTTGCGCCGACAACGGCGTCCAACTCATCAGTGGCGGTTTGAATATGCTCTTCCTGAATCTCGGAAACACTCAGCGCAGCAATATCGTGACGCGTCTTTTGGATGGTTTGCGCCAGAGATTTCAGCTCATTGACCATCGCCATATCCGGAGGTGTCGATCCGATTTTTTCAACGACACGTTCTGCAACAGCCGAGACAATCGTTTCAATCGTCTCTCTATCAAGTTCCTTGCCGGCATTGGCGAGCACTTGATTTACTTCACTTTCAATTCGGCTTTCCAAGATACAACCCCTTTAGTGACGCTTCTTCTCCCGTTTAGAACGAGCCGAGAACCGATTCAATTTTCGTTTTCAAAGTCTCAGCATTAAAAGGTTTAACAATATAGTTGCTGACGCCTGCTTGTTTTGCCGCCACAACGTTTTCAGTTTTACTTTCGGCTGTTACCATGATGAAAGGAACATCTTTATGATTATCATTAGATCCACGAACAGTCTTGAGCAACTCAAGACCTGTCATCGGCTCCATATTCCAGTCAGAAATAACCAAGCCATATTGCTTTTTCGAAAGCTGCTGCAAAGCTTCCTGACCGTCCATAGCCTCATCAACATTTTTAAAACCAAGCTGCGCCAACAGGTTCCGGACAATACGAAGCATTGTCTTGTAATCGTCAACGATTAAAACATTCATATTCTTATCAACAGCCACTCTAATCTCTCCTTATTACGTTTAGGTCACAATCATCTCATGACAAGCATTAAGCATGATTTGTAATTGTTAAATTATAGTAAATAATACTGCGTCTTGTAACCCCTTATTTTCATGACATAACACAGCCTCTAACTTAAAGGACGCGTGCAATCATAGAGCCAGTCATAAACGTCTCTGTCCGCCGCCACAAAAGGAGAAACAGACCTCCACACATCCGCATGATAGTTATCAAGCCAGACCACCTCTTCTTCACAGAGCAAATCTTTGACAATTAAAGTACGGTCAAACGGCACATAGGAAACTGTCTCGAAACACAGCGCAGACCGCCCATCCTCAAAAGCAAAGCCTGCCTCTTTCACAAAAACCAAATTCTCAATTCGAATCCCGTATGCATCGGTTTTGTAATAGCCCGGCTCATTAGACAAAAGCATTCCCGCCTGTAACGGATAGTTCGACCGTGGACTTAAAGACGCAGGCCCTTCATGGACATTCAAGAACATTCCAACCCCATGCCCGGTCCCATGCGCATAATCAAGCCCCTCCTTCCAGAGCGGCTCACGCGCCAGATGATCGATCTGCGCACCTGTCGTGCCGGAAGGGAAAACAGCACGCGCCATAGCAATGTGCCCCTTAAGGACAAGCGTATAGTGCTTTTTCATTTGCTCACTCGGCGTTCCCACAGCCACAGTGCGGGTCAGGTCCGTTGTGCCGTCATAATACTGTCCACCCGAGTCGATCAAATAAAGCCCGTCGCCTTCAATCTTCTTATTCGTCGATTCCGTTGCACGGTAATGCACAATCGCACCATTTCCAGCGAAACCTGAAATAGGATCAAAAGAGATATCAAAGAAACCGTGCTGCCTGCGCCTTTGCTCTGTCAAATAAGATTCAGCCGAGAGCTCATCAAGTTCTCCGCTGCTCTTATGTTTATCGAACCAGCATAAAAAACTCGCAATGGCTGCGCCGTCCTTACAATGTGCGTGACGAATATGCTTTTGCTCAACCTCGTTCTTCAATGCTTTAAGCGCGATCACAGGGCAATCACCCTGCTTGACAACACATCCTGCCGCCTCGCATCTGCTATGATGAAAAGCCGAGCTGTATCTTGGATCCATTCGCACAGCTTTAGCTGAACACGACGATGACAAGAAATCATCCAACCCATCTATATCGTGCACATGAATATGCTCATGTGTAGAAGGAAGCTCTTCCATCGCTGCAATTTTCTCTTTTGATAAAAACAGATACACAGCCTCTTTATTTAAATCCACAATAGCCGTAGCCAAAAAGAAAGGACTGCAGGCAACGTCTTTACCGCGTAAATTGGTTAGCCATGCAATTGAATCAAGCTGTGTCAAAAGCAAATAATCAGCCCACCCGGATAAACGCTCACTGATATCGGCAATCTTGGCCTTAACACCCTGCCCAGCCAAATCCTCATCATACAAAAATGGCGGCCAGATTGGCGCCGCAGGCTGATCGTCCCATATTTTGTCGACAAAATTCTCACAAGCACGCAAAACCAATCCGCAACCAGAAAAGTGACGTTCGATCTGATCTTTCTGCTGCACTGTCCAACAGGCAGGATCATAACCGACCACCTGCCCTTTTTGCATATGCAGGCCAATCCAGAACCAAGGCATTACCTTTGTATAATCCTCATAAGCATATAGCTTTGCGTCAACTTCGCTTTGCACCTGAATTGTATAGCGACCATCCACAAACACAGCGGCGCTGTCATTTAAAATTGCGGCGTATCCAGCGCTACCCGTAAATCCAGTCAACCAGGCCAGGCGCTTCGCATAACACGGCAAAAACTCATTTTGATATTCATCGGCATGAGGAAGCAGATAAGCGTCAACACCTGCCGCTTCCATCTCTCGTCTGATTTGCTCTAATTTTTGTGCATCATTCATGTCAATAAGCCTATGCTTTTAACTGGAAATAGCAATCATTTTTCACTATCTTAAGATCATGCCATATTTACTTCTTATTATTGGATGCGTGATCGGCGTTTACGCCCTTTACCGCTTCTTTCTCAGCGCTAACGTCCAGCAAATAAAGGCTGCCTTTGGCGTTGCCGCCCTCTTTGCCTTTGCAGGGGCGCTACTCTTTCTGGCCGTCACAGGGCGCTTACCCGCGGCACTCGCTCTTTTAGGCGGTGTGTCCCCCTTTATTCTGGGATGGATCAGACAGCGTTACCTTCGCCACAAACAGGCAGAAGACAATGGAGACCAGACCAACACACGGCAAGATACCGCCTTTATGAGTATAAACGAAGCACTGGAAATACTCGACCTTAGCCAGCCAGTCACAAAGGCGGAAATTGAGCGCAGCTATAAACAGCTCATGAAAAAACATCACCCGGATCAGGATGGGGGCGCCTATTTTGCCAAAAAACTCAATGCTGCGCGCAAAGCGCTTTTAGAGCATATATCAAAAGGCGAACAATAATATCACTTGCAAGCTTTGGCAGGGTATGCCATGAATTTCCATCGTGATTTTTGGAAATAAACATAACGCAAACCCTAAAGGCGTATGATGCATAAAAAAGTCAGAAAGGCCGTTTTTCCAGTGGCCGGCCTAGGCACAAGGTTCTTACCCGCAACTAAAGCCATGCCCAAAGAAATGCTACCGCTTGTCGACCGTCCGCTTATCCAGCGCGCCGTAGAAGAAGCAATCGAAGCCGGCATAGAAGAATTTATCTTTGTCACAGGTCGTGGCAAATCCTTGATTACAGAACATTTTGAGCTTCAGCCCGAGCTTATCGAAGCCTTGCAGGAAAAGAACAAAACCAGCTTGTTAGAAAAAGTTGCCCATAGTGACATCCCGTCCGGATCGCTGATGACCACCGTCCAACAAAAACCGCTCGGACTGGGTCATGCCGTCTGGTGCGCACGTCGCCTTGTCGGTGACGAGCCTTTCGCCCTCTCTCTTGTTGATGTGATGACGCTGTCCGACAAAGGTGGCTGCATGAAACAGATGGTCGACGCCTATAACACACGCGGCGGAAACATCATTGCCTCAGTTGAGGTTCCGCGTGAGATCACATACAAATACGGCATCCTTGATGTAGAAGATGAGAAATCCCCGGTCAGCAAGATTAAAGACATGGTCGAAAAACCGGCTGCCGAAGACGCACCGTCAAACCTCTCCATTTTGGGGCGGTATATTTTACAGCCTGAAATTTTCGATATACTAGAAAACCAGGAGAAAGGTGCAGGCGGAGAAATCCAGCTTACAGATGCTATGCAAGCGCTGCTCAAAACACAGGACTTCACCTCCGTCACACTGGACGGCCAGCATTTTGATTGTGGTCATCATATCGGCTTTATCGAAGCGAATATTGCCTTTGCGCTGAAAGACCAGAAATTCGGCGCAGAAATGGCGCAAATTCTCAAGAAATACTGCTAAGCCCCCTCTCCACTTTTAAGGATCGTATTACTATGACGACACAGCTTTCTTCATTACCGGACACGCACCGCTTTGATCCATCCATCTTGCGCGAATATGACGTGCGCGGCACAGTCGGGAAAACATTGAACGAGCAAGACGCACTCGCTCTTGGCGCGGCCTTTGCCAGCTTTGTTATCAAGGCCGGCGGGAAAACAATCTGTGTAGGTTATGACGGACGACATTCCTCCCCCTCACTGACTGATGCCTTTATTCAAGGCGCAAGATTATGCGGAGCAGATGTTACAAAACTCGGTTGCGGTCCAACACCAATGGTTTATTTCGCAGTAAAAGACCGCCTCTTTGATGCCGGCGTGATGGTTACCGGCTCTCATAACCCGCCTGAATATAACGGGTTCAAAATGACACTTCTCAAAAAAGGCGTGTTCGGCGAAGACATCCAGACACTTGGCAAGATCGCACAAGACGGTCAATTCAATATCGCACAAACACAAGGAGAGCTAAACAGCCTCGATGTTCGCGAAGATTATGTTGCACGGCTTTTGCGTGACCTAAAATGGCCGGAAGGTAAAGAGCTGCGCGTAGCATGGGATGCGGGGAACGGCGCAACGGGCGACATCTTGAAAATGATGGTAAAGCAACTGCCGGGCGAACATATTCTCTTGTTTGAAGATATAGATGGCGACTTCCCTAATCACCATCCCGATCCGACCGTTGATAAAAACCTCAAAGACCTGCAAGCGGCTGTTGCGAAGCATAAATGCGATATCGGAATCGCGTTTGATGGAGATGGCGACCGCATTGGCGTTGTTGACGAAAATGGCGGCATCCTGCGCAGCGACAGATTGCTGACTTTATATGCCGGCGAAATTTTAAAGCGTAAACCCGGCGCACCGATTATTGCCGATGTGAAGTGCTCACATATCCTATTTGAAACAATTGCAAAACTCGGCGGTCAGCCTGTGATGTGGAAAACAGGGCACTCGCTTGTGAAATCCAAAATGGCCGAACTTTCCGCACCTCTAGCCGGAGAGCTCAGCGGACACATCTTTTTTGCCGACGGTTATTACGGCTTTGATGACGGGCTGTATTGCGCCTTGAGACTGCTCAACATTCTCGGTGAGGGCGACCAGCCATTTAGCGCCTTACTGAATGACCTGCCCGAGACGATCAGCACACCTGAAATTCGCCTCGACGTCCCCGAGGAGACGAAATTTGATATACCTGAAAAAATCCGCGCAAATGTTCAGTCCTATAAAGAAACACTTTCCGAAGAAGAGCAAAAGAACTATCAAATCAATGACATTGATGGCATACGCCTGACTACCGAAGACGGCTGGTGGCTTTTGCGAGCGTCCAATACACAAAACTGTCTGGTCATCAGGCTTGAAGCCGAGACACAAGAAGGAATGGAACGCCTCCAAAACTCTTTGCGCAGTTTTTTAGAGACACAAGGACTTGACTTTATTGCATGATTTTATTGTGATGCTTGCATGAGCCAGTATCCAATCACAGCAGAAGTTCTTGAAATCCTAGCATCCCGTATATGCCACGACCTTATCAGCCCCGTCAGCGCGGTTAATAATGGCGTAGAATTTTGGGAAGAAATGGGCGCCGACGCTGGCGATGACGCCATAGACCTTATCGCCCACTCCGCAAAACAGGCCTCTGCTCGCCTCCAACTATTTCGCTTTGCTTATGCTGCCGGTGGTAGCGAGCAACACGTCTCACTCGACGACATCAAGTCAGCCTTTGAAAACTTTATCGAAGGAAGCCGCACATCACTTAACTGGCAAGTCAAAGACGCCCAGCTTGACGGAATGACGCCAAAAGGTTTTTGCAAGGTTGTCCTGCATCTGCTTATGATCGGCCTTGACCTGATGCCAAAGGGCGGTGAAATAACAGTGACTGCCGAAGACACAAACAGCCCGACCCTAACGGTTCAAACAAAAACCGAGAGCTTTTCTCCGTCGATGGATTACATTGACGTTTTGGAAGGACGCGGCAATCCGCAAGAGCTAACTCCGAAAACCGTGCATCCTTATCTTGCACGCGCCTATTCCCAGCACTTCAACGTCTCTTTCCAGATTGTACCGCAAGATGACGGCGTACGCTTCACCATTGGCGGCGGCTGGGGCTAACGCTTCCTCGACATAGTCTGACGACACATCACAACAAAATCGAACGTATACACTTTAGCGCCCATTCTCTCGCATATGGAAATATTTTTCCTTGCGCCCCACAAACATAAATGCTTAGTTTTGCCTTCAAATGGCTATAACCGAGCGAATACACTCATAGGAGGCTCACTCATGGACGATATATTTTACGATGAGATGAGAAAAAGCATCGAGTGTCTTGAAAAGATTGAAAAACAGCTCACCCTACTGGAGCAAAACCCCAACGATCCAGACATAGTCAATAGCCTGCACAACCATATGAAAAATATTGCGAACACCAGCTCTTTTTGGGGGCTGTCCCGCCTTACAGATATCACACAATCAATAAAGAATATTTTACACGGCTTTTGCGATAACCGCCTAGAGATCAAGGCTGAATACATTAGCACAATCATTGAATCTATCAGGCAGGTACGATTTTTATTCGAGACAGCTCACGAAACAGGAGATGAGCCGGAGGGCAATGAAAACGCCCTACTTGCGCAGCTTGAAACTGTCCTAACAAATCAAATGCAGGGCGCAACGACAAAAAAACAAACACCGGCCTTTCGTACACCAAGCCTCACCATCAAATAACCCACCCTAACCGAAGGCACTCATACCCCTGCATGAAAATGCGAGGATTTACAGCCTGTTGAATTTATCATATGGCAGGCCAATTTTTCCTGTGCTATAATATTATTCGTGATTTGTTTAAAATACTAAACAATAGCGTCTTTATTAACGGTTCATTTACCGTCGCTAGTCAAAGTATATGAAGCTTTGATTATTCTTATAGGAGATAAGTCATGGATGATCTAATTGCAGAATTTATTACGGAAAGCTCTGAAAGTCTTGCCCAAATCGATAATGATTTGGTTAAGCTTGAGCAGGACCCGAATAATTCCGAACTTATCGGCAATATATTTCGTCTTATGCATACGGTCAAAGGTACCTGTGGATTCCTTGGACTCCCCCGTCTTGAATCTGTTGCGCATTCAGCTGAAAATGTTCTCGGCCGCTTCCGTGACGGCGATCTTGAGATCAAGCCTGAATATGTAACGCTTATTTTTGAATCCATCGACCAAGTTCGCTTTTTGTTGGAAACTATTGGTGAAACCGGACAAGAGCCTGAAGGCGATGACAGCGCATTAATTGCAAAACTAGATGCCGTCTATGAAGGTAAAGCAGTCGAAGCGCCTGCGACAGATGACGCCCTCCTTGAAGAGACTTCAGAAGCAGAAACGAAAGACAGCGCCCAAGAAGACGTGCCGGAAGAGACCGCTATTATTGAGGAGACGCAAAAACAAGAGCCAACGACACCTGCTGTGGCCGAAGCCGCTGAGACGGGAGCCCCCAAAGCTGCGGCTCCTACCGTAACGCAATCATTGCGCGTTAATGTCGATGTTTTAGAAGACCTAATGACGATGGTCTCCGAACTCGTTTTGACACGCAACCAGCTTTTGCAAATTTCACGCACACAGGCTGATACGGACTTTTCTGCACCTCTGCAGCGCCTGAACCACGTTGTTTCAGATCTGCAAGAAGGTGTCATGAAAACGCGAATGCAGCCTATTGGAAATGCGTGGGGTAAATTGCCGCGCATCATTCGTGACCTTTGTCAGGAACTGGGTAAGAAGATTGACCTCGAAATGCGCGGTCAGGAAACGGAGCTTGACCGTCAAGTTCTCGACCTAATCAAAGACCCTTTAACGCATATGGTTCGCAACTCGGGCGATCACGGCGTGGAAACACCTCAAGAGCGTGCTGCTGCGGGTAAGCCAGAGACAGGAAAAATCGTGCTCAATGCCTATCACGAAGGTGGGCATATTATCATTGAGATCAGCGATGACGGTAAGGGGCTGAACACAGAACGCATCAAACAAAAAGTTCAAGATAGCCGTTTAGCAACTGCAGATGAATTATCCGAGATGACGGATAAACAGATTAATCAATTTATTTTCCATGCAGGATTATCAACAGCCGAAAAGGTTACATCCGTTTCCGGTCGCGGCGTTGGTATGGATGTTGTTCGCACGAATATTGAAAAAATTGGCGGAACAATCGAGCTGGACTCTGTTCAGGGCAAGGGAACAACTTTCACCATTAAGATCCCTCTTACATTGGCTATTGTTTCCGCTCTTATTGTTGAGGCTGGCGGTGAACGTTTTGCTATTCCGCAATTGAGCGTGCAAGAACTCGTTATGACCTCTGAAGACGGCGATAACCGTATTGAAACGATTAAGGGCGCGGCTGTCTTTCGCCTGCGCGAGAGGCTTTTACCGCTCATTCGTCTCAGTGACCTGCTTAAACTCAAAACTATTCATGTAAACCCTGAAAGCATTACAGATAAGACGGAGAGTTCAGCACAAGAAGACAGTAACGAACAGCAAGCCGTGAAGCAATCTCAAGCCGATAAAATCGCGCGCGAAGCAAGCCGTGCGGATTATATCGTCGTTACACAGGTCGGCCCTTATAATTTCGGTATTATCGTCGATAAGGTCTTTGACACAGAAGAAATCGTTGTGAAGCCTGTTGCTAAAATTCTCAAAGGTATTGAGATCTTCTCTGGAAATACAATTCTCGGAGACGGTAGCGTTATCATGATTTTGGATCCAGCCGGTATCGCACGCTCAACAGGTGAGATGGCCGTATCTAAAGATCAAAAAGGCAGCCTGCGAGAGCAAGAAGAAGCAGAGCGCAAGCGCCGCGAAATGAACAAAAGCGCACTTATCCTTTTCACGGCAGGAAACAGCAAAACGCCAAAAGCGGTGCCTTTATCGCTTGTTTCTCGTCTGGAAGAGTTCGCCACTGAAAAGCTCGAAGAATCTGATGGTCGCTTGCTCATCCAATACCGTAACACATTGATGCCGCTCAAGAAGTTCGATGAAAGTATCGACCTTTCAGCAGAAAAGTCATTCGACACGCTTGTCTTTATTGATGAGAACACAGGTAATGCCATGGGGCTGATTGTTGGGGAAATTCTAGACATCGTTGATGACCACATGGAAATCAAGATGAGCTCTGACAACCCTGCTTATATCGGAAGCTGCGTTATACAGGACAAAGCAACAGACATCATCAATGTTGGTCACTGGCTCACCGCGATTAACAGCAAATGGTTTGGTGAACATAACGGGCAGCCTTTTGGCGCCAAGAGCAATGGATCAACGTCCAACGGCTACGGAGACGGACGCAAGAATGTCTTACTAGTCGATGACAGCCCATTCTTCCGCAATATGTTGACCCCTCTTCTCAGTGTTGCAGGATATAATGTCACAACTGCGGAAAGCCCGGTCGAAGCTCTCGAGCTTTGCGAAAAAGGCGAAACCTTCGACATTATCGTAAGCGATATCGAAATGCCTGAAATGGACGGCTTTACTTTTGCTGAAAAAGTTAAATCAGATAGCAACTGGCAAAATGTTCCAATGGTCGCGCTTTCATCGCATACAACCCCGCAAGATATCGACCACGGAATGCAGAAGGGCTTTTCTCGTTACGTGTCCAAATTGGATCGTGACGTGTTGTTAAATACATTATCCGAAACTCTCGCAGAAGGTGAGAGTCAGGTAAAGTAATGTCAACGACCATATCTATCAGTCAAGGAGCACCTGATTTATGAGCGCATCACAATCAAACAACTACCTGAAAGGCGAGGAAGAATCCTGGGGCAACCATGAATTCCTTACCATTCACATCAACGACCAGCTCTTTGGTATTCCGGTTTTGCAAGTGCAAGATGTCTTAGGCGAGCAAAAACTTGCCCGCATTCCTTTAGCCAGTCCAGAGGTTGCCGGTGCTTTGAATTTACGCGGCCGTATTGTCACAGCCATCGACGTTAAGAAAAAGCTTGGCCTGATCCCTGACCATGAAGACAGTTTTGAAAAAAACCAAAAAAGCATGAGCGTTGTTATCGAACATGAGCATGAGCTTTACAGTCTTATTATTGACAAGGTTGGCGATGTCCTAAGCTTGAACGATAAAGATTATGAGCCCAGCCCTGCAACACTCGACCCTGTCTGGAGAGACGTTTCCGACGGCATTTACAGACTGAATGAGCGCTTGCTTGTCGTTTTGGATGTATCAAAACTTTTGGGACGCGAAGAAAAAATTTAATATTTATTGAGAATACAGACGTATAAAAGTTTAATAGAAAGTCACATTAGAAGGGGTAATTCATGAAAAAATGTCTGGTGGTCGATGATAGCGGTGTTGTACGCAAAGTAGCGCGACGCATCCTTGAGGATCTTGGTTTTACGTGTGAAGAAGCACAAGACGGACAAATTGCCTATGATAAATGTAAGGAGTCGATGCCTGACATCGTGCTTCTTGACTGGAATATGCCCAATGTCAGCGGCATAGAATACCTTGAAATGTTGCGCGCCATGCCAGGTGGAGATGCTCCGAAAGTCGTTTTCTGTACGACTGAAAATGATATCCAGCACATCACAGAAGCCATCAGCAAAGGTGCAAATGAGTATATTATGAAGCCTTTTGACTCTGATATTATCAAGTCAAAATTTGAGCAAATCGGCCTGTTGCCGTAACTGTAATTCGAACTTTTAAAGCGAGCGAAGAAAACTATGCGAGACAGCATAAAGGTTCTTATTGTTGACGATTCAGCCGTTGTGCGCGGCTTTATCTCTAAAATTTTGCGCCAGATCCCCTTGATTGATATTGTTTCCACTGCATTTAACGGTGAAATTGGTGTACGCCACTTCCAAAAATACCAGCCCGATGTCGTTATCATGGACATTGAAATGCCGGTCATGAACGGCCTTGAAGCGCTGGAAGCAATCTTAAAAGTCGATAAAAATGCCAAAGTTGTTATTTGCTCGACACTGAGCACAAAGCAAGCAGATGTGACGATGAAAGCAATGGCAATCGGTGCTGCCGATTGTCTCGCAAAACCAGAGGCGAAATCGGAAATCAATACATCACAGAATTTCAGAGAGTCTTTATTACGCGTGGTACTTTCCCTTGGCGGAATGGGCGGATCTCAGGCTGCGACAATTCTCAAAGAAAGTCTCGCTGCTGAAGGCGGCGCAGAAGGCGACAAACCAAAAACATCAGAAACACCCAAACAAATTGGCACATCTCCCAGAGCGACGAATGCCGATATCAAACAAGCTGAGAGGCTAAGGGCTGAAAACTATGAGCCTGACACCCCTGCCCCTAAAATTTCAAATACTGTAACGCTGCGCAGCTATCCTGCTCATTACAAAAAGCCACAGGTACTCGCTATCGGAAGTTCAACTGGTGGACCACAAGCGCTGTTCGCCGTACTCAAACACCTTAAGGACAGTGTCCGCGACATACCTGTTATCATTACACAACATATGCCGCCGACCTTTACAGAAATGCTGGCTAAGCACATCACCGCACAAACAGGCATAGAGGCCGTTGAAGGTCAAAATAATATGCCTCTTGAGCCGGGCAAGATTTATGTCGCTCCAGGCGGATATCATATGATATTTGACGGAAAGCCGGGCGAGGTAAATATCCGCCTTTCAGACTCTCCGCCTGAAAACTTTTGCCGGCCGGCCGTCGACCCTATGATGCGTTCTATTTTATCCATATACCCAAAATCTGTCTTAGGCGTCATTTTAACAGGCATGGGACAAGATGGTTTGCGCGGCATGGCGCAGTTAGTAGAGAACAACAATATTTTGCTTGCGCAAGATGAGGCGAGCTCGATCGTGTGGGGAATGCCCGGTGCCGTTGCTAAAGCAGGACTCTGTCATGCTGTATTACCTGTTTCCGAAATCGGACCGAAGGTCGCTTCCATACTGTCTAAACATTAACGTATGAATGAATTGAGTGAAAAATGAGTATCAAGCCTGAAAATTTTGACGTTCTGAAAAACTTTCTATACGAAAAATCAGGCATCGTGATTGTCCCTGACAAGATGTATCTATTGGAATCACGGCTTTCTCCAATACTTAGAAAACGAGAAATGGAAAACCTTGACGCTTTGGCTCAAGACGTAAGGTCAGGCTTTAAGAAGGATCTCGAAAAAGAAGTTATTGAGGCTATGACAACCAATGAGACATCTTTCTTTCGTGACCAAAAGCCCTTTCATTTATTCGAAAATGTCTTGCTTCCAAGGCTCATGAACAACAGAACCTCTCGCCGCATCAAGATCTGGTGTGCCGCCTGCTCAAGCGGGCAAGAGCCCTATTCTCTTGCAATGCTTATCAAGGAAAACCAGGCACGGTTTGCAGGCTGGAATTTCGAGATCATTGCAACAGATCTGGACGAAAAGATATTAGATCAGGCTCAAAAAGGTCGATTCAGCCAATTCGAAGTACAGCGCGGATTGCCTATTACGCATCTCGTTAAATATTTTACGCAAGATCAAGACGCATGGGTTCTTAATGACGAGATTAAACGAATGGTAACCTTCCGTCCACTTAACCTGCTCGACAGCTTTGCAGCTCTCACAGGCTGTGACATCGTCTTCTGCCGGAATGTCTTGATTTACTTTGACAAAGAAACCAAAGCTAAAATCTTTAAAAAGATTTATGATATTCTTCCTGATAACGGATATCTTGTTCTTGGAGGCGCGGAAACGGTTCTTGGCGTTACTGATATGTTCAAGCCTCTGCCGGAGCGCGGTAGCGGCTATGTCAAAGACAAAGCACCTGAAAGCGCATATAAAGATAACGAATCTCTTGCATCTGCGTCCTAGCTTGTTACTCTCTTGTGATCCGTCAATCACATTGAGAAAGCCATCTGGATATGCCAAATAATACAAGTGACATCTATTCTGGTCATAACGCTGTTAAACCAAAACGCGCTTTGATTTCCGTATCGGACAAAGATGGTCTGGATCAATTTGCACGCAGCCTTGTAAAAGATTACGGCGTTGAAATTCTCTCTACGGGTGGCACGTATTTTTATCTGAAAGATCTCGATATCCCTGTAACAGAAGTTTCAGACATCACAAACTTTCCGGAAATGATGGAAGGACGCGTTAAGACACTGCACCCCAAAATTCACGGCGGCATTCTTGCCAAACGTGATGTCGACACACATATGAACGCTGCGGACGAACATGACATCCCTATGATTGATATGG
>CAXGMH010000041.1:0-18759 GCA_964010795.1 uncultured Alphaproteobacteria bacterium | reverse complement strand
GTCGGTATTGTTTTCGCATTGTTTTTGGGTGCGTATTCCGATCTTTTTAAACGTAAAAACATGATGATTATTGGGGCTTGTTTGAGGTTCTTGGGGTGGACGATATTTGCACTCTTCCCTGGTTACTGGATGTTCCTGAGCGGTTTTATCCTGCACGTAATTGCACATAGCTGTACGAAAAGTTCCGCTTGTTTGTATGAGACGATGCAAGCCGCAGGGCAGGCAGGCGCATATAGAAGAACAGAAAAATCATTACACGCTATACCGCAATATATCCTTATGTTCGGATTTCCACTATCGGGTTTTTTATATACGATTGCGGGATATTGGCCCTTTGTGATGAATGCGGTCTTTTGTTTATTCTCTATTGTGCTGCTTTGCTACTATACCGAGGCACCGCGGCTTAAACCGGATCATGGCTCTGTCCTTAAATTGATTAAAGATGTTTTAGTGTATTTGAGGACTAGGCGGTCTTTGAGGTGGCTGACTTTGTATGGCGGTTTGACGCTTGGAATGGGATATATGATTATATTTCTGGTGCAAGCAGGTTTTTATGCGGCTGGCGGTTCAGTGTTGCTGTTTTCGATGATTATGCCGTTTTTCTATCTCTTGCGAGCAATAAGTGCGCAGCATTCAGATTTTTTCTTTCGAGGCGAGACGCATAATAAGGCTAATATTCGGGGATTGACTATCATAACACTAGGCCTGGGTGCGGCGTTACTATTTGCAGGTATGGCGCCGAACCTTTATCTTTATATCGCCTTTGTGTTTATCTATATGGCTTTTCACGGCATGATGAATCCGGCCTTTAACTTTGTTTATAATGATGCGCTTAGCTCTGATATGCGTGCAACAGCCTTTGCCGCAAAGGTTATTGTGATGCGCCTTAGCGCGATTTGCTTAAATGTTATGGCCGGTTGTTTCTTTTTATGGATCGGCGCGCAAGAAACGGTCAGCCTCTTTGGCGGGCTGTTCTTTACGCTCAGTCTGGGGCTGATCTGGCTTTATGCCCGCAATCTGAGCCAGCGCGGATGATGCAGGAAAAACTTGATCTTACGTGGCTTTCCTCGTAAAACGCTGAAATGGAAACGTTTTTGCGACCAGCCATCGTCTTTGTTTACGGCCTTTTTCTCATCTGGCCGCTGGGTTTGTGGGCGGCACCTCTGCCTGAGGAGAAGCCACAGGCTAAAGTCGCGCAGATCATTGAGATCAAACCAGCTCCCGCACCGCTGAAAAAGCCGATCGGCGAGGCACTTATTCTGAGTGATCGCGATCGCAAACTCTACCGCGAAATATTCGCTTTGCAAGAGCGCGGAGAATGGGCGGCAGCAGATGACCGGATTGCACTGCTTTCAGATTTAAGGCTGCGAGGTGTGTATTTGTATCAACGCTATATGCACGCAACGGAATGGGTGTCGAGCTATGACGAGTTATATGGCTGGCTTCGCCTCTATCCCGATCAGGCTGGGGCGGATGATATGTTTTCTTTGGCCAGTAAACGGCATAAAGCCGGCAAGCCTTATCCGCCGCAGAATGTGGAAAAGCGCCTTATCCGCGGGATGATGAATGACCTTAGCCCCTACGCACCATCTTATTATACCACCAAAAGGCGTACATCCTGGCAGGAAAAGGAAGTGCAGACATTAACCAGTCGCATCCAGAGTGACCTGCGTCGAACGGCGCCAACGCGTGCTTACCGCCGTTTACAAGATGACCGCGCAGCTGATTATCTCGACGCGGTAGAATATGACCGATTGCGTGCCAATATCGCTGCTTCTTATCTTTATGTCGGTAAGCTTGATTTGGCGGAAGAGCTTTCGGTGGCTTCGTTGAAGCGCTCAGGTGATAAAGCGCCCAGAGCGGGTTGGGTTGCAGGATTGACGGCTTGGCGCAATGGCGATTTTATTCGCGCTTATGAGCATTTCCAAACGGTTGCACTGAGTGGTTATGCCTCGACATGGACGCGGGCGGCGGGGGCGTATTGGACATCACGCGCGGCGATGAAGACAGGACGTTTCCGCGAAGTCAGTTACTGGCTCAATATTGCTGCCGATCACGACCGAACTTTTTACGGATTGCTCGCGATCAAGGCGCTACAGCGCGATGTTAATTTCAACTGGGCAAAGCCTGCCTATACGCAGGCGCACAAGCAATTGCTGGAACAATATCCGCAGGCGCGCCGCGCTATGCTTCTTGTTCAGGCAGGGCAGCCGCATTTGGCGGGGCATGAGCTAATCCGTCTGCATCCTGAGAATAATGACGCACTTAAAGAGGCGTTGATTGCCTTCGCGCTGCATGAAGAGCTGCCCGGCTTTGCTCTTCGTTTTGCCTATAAATTCAGACCTGCACCCGGTCTTTTTTATGATGCGGCTCTTTATCCTCTTGGTGCCTGGCAGCCGGAGGGCGGTTATAAAATTGATAAGGCTTTGATGCACGCTATTATTTTGCAGGAGTCCAAATTCGATAACCGGGCAGAGAACCCGATTTCAAAGGCTATGGGTCTGATGCAGATTTTACCTTCAACAGCCAATGGCGTGCTGGGGACTGACCGCTTCAGCTATCGCGGGCGTCATGCATTGAAAGACCCTGTTACCAATTTAACTGTCGGGCAAACCTATCTTTTGCGGTTGTTAAACCGTGCGGAAGTATCGGATAACCCTTTCTTCCTTGCTATGGCCTATAATGCAGGGCCGGGAAATTTACGCCGTTGGCAAAGAGAGCTGTCGGATATCGACGATATTTTACTGTTCGTCGAGATGATCCCTTTTTCAGAGACACGTGCTTATGTAGAACGAGTTGTCAGCAATTACTGGATTTACCGTATGCGCATGGGACTTGCTACCCCGACATTAGAAGCGACGATTTCCGGTGATATGCCACAACTGGCTGGAATTAAACAGTAATTAACAGCTCACCGCATAATTTTCTTGCGCTGATAGAGTGGTCTGTGTTTTCCTATTTACATGAATAAGAAAGTAGCAACACAAACAATTCTTTTCTCAGGTACTGCATCAAGTGCCGCTGTTGCTATGCGCCGTCGCCGTCGCTCTATCCGACGAAGCTGGCGTTAACCGATATTTATTTTTAATGAAAATTTAAAGCGCCGGCCTTATCAGAGCCGGTTTTTTCATGTCTTCGGTTAGCGCGTATCTCAATTTATCTAAACAAACCATAGCACAATTAAAGCATAAAAAAATGGTTAGAGCAGACGATCAAATTCCAATGTTAGTTCCACATTTCGAGCAAGTTTCAATGAAACCTATTAAAGAGGGCGTTTTGAAAAATGGCGAGGCTTATACGATGTTAAAGGTAAAAGGCAATTACACGCCTTTCTTTTTGTTGTTCCAGTCTCTTATCAGAGGGCATATGAAGCCGGGGCAAGACGCGTATATCAACGATAAAAGTTGTGAATTTTTGCAGTCTCATTTTACATCAGGCGGGAGCTGTCTCGTCGTTGCTACTAAAAATGGAATTGCCGGTCACGCCCTGATTGTTGAGCCGTCGCCAGCGGCCCCATATCACGGCATGACAAATATGCCGGATATGCCAAGCCCGATTACCGTCAGTATTATACAAGCGCTTTCATCCAATCCTAATATGCGGGGTTTGCAAATAGGATCGATTTTGATCAAAGGATGGCTTCAGCACGCAAAACAGTCCGGCAAAGACTATGCTCTGTTTGAAGCGCATCAGGATAATCATTACAGCTGGAAGCTTGCCGAAAAAGCAGGATTATCCATTCATAGCGCCGTCACAGATCCCGAAGACGGCGCACCGCTTTATAATATGATAAAAAAATTATAGAGACAGTGACACAAGTGAGGCTGCGCTGACCTTACATAGGTCAGGCAGCTTCTATTGTGCCTAAATAGTAATATTCATCACCGGGATTTGGGTTGTCATTGGGGATGAGGATGATGCCGTCTTTTTCTGCGACCACAGCTGCGTTTTCGGCATTGTAATGTATCGCCTCTCCCTTGCTGATAGGATCAAGGTGTGTCCAGTTTTTTGCAAGCTGGTCACCGGCCTGGTAGCGCACTGTATTTTCAAAGCGGTAAAAAGAATGTGCCTGAGCCGGCTCTGCTTTAATATCGGCCATATTAAGGAAGGCAAGTGTGTTGGTGATGGCTTTGCGGGCATATTCGATCACGCCGTTATCTTTGTGATAGCCGCATTCAACCGTTAATCCTACAGAGTTCTGGTTGTTTGCAAAGGCTTCGGTCGTATAGTCTTCTTCTGAATAGACATCCTCCCAGCCAACACAAATTTTAGGTATGCCTAAGGCTTTGGCGAAATCAATGGCTGCGGGCACAGATTCATCAGCTGTGATAAATGCAGGATCACCGGAAATGTGGGTGGAGTGGATGTCGAGCAGGTAATCTGTTTCTTCAATCAACGGCATAAGCTGTCTTGCCAGATCGCTTTCATATGCATTTTCAGGTAAGTTTGGATTACCGAAAAGACGGTTCAGGTTCACATCAATATAGCGGACATCCTGCTCTTGCGCCTTTGGATTGCATACGGGGACGAGCACCAGAGTTCCGCGTTTTATTGTGATATCACCGTTTTCCAGCTTGGTCATAAGTTCTCTTATCCCGAGAGTGCCGGCCAGCTCATTACCGTGAATAGCACCAAATACAGTTAAAGTCGGCCCGTCTTGCGCGCCTTGATATCTGTGAATTTCGATCGTTGTCATGCAATACCTTTTCTCTTTTCTTATCTTTGCTGTGTCATAATCAAACGCCCTGTGTAAAGGCCGTTTGAGCCACGCTCAGCAGTATGCCCGATATAGCCCTGTTCAAAAAGCGATTTTGCCGTCTGTGCGCTCATGCGGGGGCAAAGCGTAAGGTTCAGTGATCTGTTTGAAGCATTAGCGAATTGTTCTCTGAGCGGTGTTGCGTCATTCAGATTTCTGTGCGCCATAAAACAGGTGCTGTTATCCGAAGGATCAAAAGCAGCGTCAACAATCGCCATATCGCCTTTTAGGAACTGCGTCCAGCTTTTGAAATTGGTGGTCGTGATGACCGCTAGAAGGTGCGGACGATCCAGCCTGAGTGCAAGTTCTATCCATTGTTCAATAAGACGGTACATTGCATTATGCCCTTCAAATTCGGGGTGGGTCATGACGGCTGAAAGAGTCGTGACGTTTTCCGGTGCAGAAGGTGGGTTCATATCCAAAATATCGGGATCCGGCTGGGATGCGTCGGGCAGAATGGCAACGGCATGAGCGACAAGCCGTCCTGCATCGTCTCTGAGGCTTAAAATCTCATGATTGTCAGAGCGCAGAAAGTATTCCCATTGCTCAAGGGTTTTTGGGTGAACGAGATCTTGATTTTCAGGCAGACTGGCTAGAACAGCGGCCTGTAAGTTAAAATGTTCGCGAGCGAGGCTTTGGATCGGTGAGGCTTCGTGCCTTTGTCTTCGTATTTGTGTCAGCATTTTTCAAAATTCTTTCATAGTAAATAAATTCAATTGTAAATACGGATGAAATATTGCGGTTCGTACCGTATTAAAAAAACTAATGATGTGGGATGAGATAAAATAATATGAGACCCTAAAGGGTCTTTTTCTTTTTTGTTTTAGACAAAGCAATAGTAACGCGCGGAGCGCGTGCCAAAGAGCCAATAATGTTGCTTTGTTCAATGTTCATATATTCATATAACTGAAATAAAATTTTTTTGTCAAACTTTTTGTGCTTTATTGTTAATTACACAGAATTTTTATGTGCCGATTTCTGATATTCTTTCCTTGCAAAGCCCCGTTCCTATGGACAATATAAGGGATTAAACAAGTTGATTATAAGAGAGTCTAAGGATTTACGATGAAGCAGGTCAAAGAGATACGCTCGACATTTCAGGATTACTTTAAGCGCCAAGGCCATGAGGTCGTGCAATCCGCACCCTTGGTGCCGCATAACGACCCGACACTGATGTTTGTTAATGCAGGGATGGTACCGTTTAAGGATGTATTTACGGGTAAAGAAACACGCAATTATAATCGTGCAACTTCGTCGCAAAAATGCGTTCGCGCAGGCGGTAAGCATAATGACCTGGAAAATGTCGGCTATACGGCGCGTCATCATACATTTTTTGAGATGCTGGGTAATTTCTCTTTCGGCGATTATTTCAAAGAAGACGCGATCCGTTATGCGTGGGAGCTATGTACCAAGGAATTCGGCCTGCCTGCCGAGAAACTTTTGGTGACGATATTCCACACAGATGACGAGGCAGCCGATCTTTGGAAGAAAATAGCGGGACTGCCGGATGACAAGATTATTCGTATTCCAACCAGTGATAACTTTTGGTCTATGGGCGATACAGGGCCGTGCGGTCCATGTTCCGAGATTTTCTATGACCATGGCGAGCATATCCCCGGAGGCCCTCCCGGCTCTGCTGATGAAGACGGTGACCGCTTTATCGAGATATGGAACCTCGTTTTTATGCAATATGAGCAAGTCACGCCTGATAAGCGCATCGACCTGCCGAAACCATCAATTGATACAGGGATGGGGCTGGAGCGTATTTCAACGATCTTGCAGGGCGTTCATAACAATTTCGATATCGACCTGTTCCGCAATATTATTGAGCACAGCGCAGATCTGACCAGTCAAGGTGCGGATCAGGTTTCGCACAAGGTGATTGCCGATCATTTGCGTGCAGCCAGCTTCCTGATCGCCGATGGTGTGTTGCCATCCAATGAAGGGCGCGGCTATGTGCTTCGCCGTATCATGCGCCGTGGTATGCGGCACGCGCATTTGCTTGGGGCGAAAGACCCGCTGATGTACCGTCTTTTCCCGACACTGCAAACGGAAATGCGCGAAGCTTATCCAGAACTTGACCGCGCAGGATCATTGATTTCCGAAACGTTGCGTATCGAAGAGGAGCGCTTTAAGAAAACGCTGGATCGCGGTTTGAAACTTTTATCGGAAGAAACGTCACGACTGTCGGGCAAAACTTTACCGGGTGAAGTGGCTTTCAAGCTCTATGACACTTACGGTTTCCCGCTTGATTTGACTCAAGACGCATTGCGTGCTGAAGGCATTGATGTGGATACGGATGGTTTTAACACGGCGATGAAACGCCAAAAAGAAGATGCTCGCAAAAGCTGGTCGGGCTCTGGTGAGGCGGCCACTGAAAAGCTGTGGTATGAGCTGGAAGACAAGCTCGGCGCGACTGATTTCTTAGGCTATGTCGGCACTAAGGCTGAAGGCCAGATTACAGCCATTATCAAGGATGGCGTGCTCGTCGATGACGTCAAAGAGGGGGAGGCAGTTCAGGTTCTCACCAATCAAACACCGTTTTACGGAGAATCAGGCGGACAGATAGGCGATATCGGTGTGATGTCGTCGGAAAATGGCGTCCTGACGGTTAATGATACACAAAAGAAACTTGGCAAGCTACACGTGCATATCGGAACAGTTGCCAAGGGTGGGTTGAGCGTTGGTGACGCGGTTGTGCTTGAGGCTGACGGCAAGCGCCGTAATGCGATTAAGGCCAATCACTCGGCGACGCATTTACTGCACGCAGTTCTACGTATGCATCTAGGCGATCACGTCACGCAAAAAGGCTCTCTGGTTGCGCCTGATCGGATGCGTTTTGATTTTTCACATCCAAAGGCTCTGAGCGAAGAAGAGCTGGTAAAAGTTGAGAACACAGTCAATGAAATGATCTTGTCCAACACAAACGTTGAAACAGCCTTTATGCCGATTGATGATGCGATTGAGCATGGCGCAATGGCTTTGTTCGGTGAGAAATACGACGATGAGGTGCGTGTTTTGACGATGGGCGATATCATGCCTGAAACTGGCAAGGCTTTCTCTATCGAGCTTTGCGGCGGAACGCACGTCTCTCGCACAGGTGATATCGGTCTGTTCAAAATTACAGCGGAGGCTGCTGTGGCTGGTGGTGTTAGACGGATCGAGGCTGTGACAGCGATGGGTGCTTTGGAGTATTTGCGTGGCAAAGAAAGCCTTCAGGCGAAAATCGCAAGCCAGCTCAAAGTCTCGGAAGGAGATACACCAAGCCGTATAGAAGCTCTTTTGGCTGAGCGTAAGAAGATGGAACGCGAAATTTCCGATCTGCGTAAAAAACTGGCTACTGGTGGCGGCGATGCACAAAGCCCCGGGGCATCTGTGAAGGACATCTCTGGTGTTCCTTTTGCGGCACGTGTTCTTGAGGATATTCCTGCCAAGGATTTGAAGCCGATGGCTGATGAGATGAAAAAACAGCTCGGCTCTGCCGTAATCGCACTGGTAGCGGTCAGCGAAGGCAAAGCCTCTGTTGTGATTGCCGTCACCGATGACCTGACTGGCAAGGTCTCTGCTGTTGATCTTGTGCGTGTGGCTTCCGAAGCGCTGGGCGGCAAGGGCGGTGGTGGTCGCCCTGATATGGCGCAAGCAGGTGGACCTGATGGAGCAAATGCGCAAAAGGCTATTGATGCGCTGGAGCAGAAGCTGCCTGAACTTGCAAGTAAAGCCGCTTAGGGTTTTATCGCGAAACAAGCGAGAAATATGTGGAGCCTGACCCTGACATACGGGTCAGGAGGCTGTCTTTTGGCGCGACTTCAAAAGGTGTTTGAGTAAGTTTTTCAAACGAGTTTACGCTGTTTTGTGCAAGCCACTGTGCCATGTCTTCGGCGGTATTCCATTGCGGCAAATCCTGTGACTGAATATCTTGGTCGAAGCTGATGCCACGTTGTTGGAATGTCTTGAACATTTTGAGTGTGGACTGCGCATGGCTTTGTTGATGTAGTTTGAGGCTGTATGTCGGAAGCTCATAGGGCAGGGGCTCAATTACTTCGCCTATACCGCGCATGATGCAGGGCTGACCGAAATAACATACGGGTACATCTGCGCCGAGTTGAAGGAGAAGCGCGTCAAAGGCTTTATCTTTGGCAAAAATGGCTGCTGGTTTTTCATGCTCTTTATCATGCGGCCGCAAGAACTGCCAATAGCGTTCCAAGGCTTTGAGTGTTGCCGCCGCATCGGAAGAGCCACCGCCAACGCCGCCACCCACAGGCAGGTGCTTTTCCAGTGTAATATGAAAGCGAGGCGCTTTTTTTGTAAAATCAGCCAGAAGCTGGGCGGCTTTGACAACCAGATTGTCTTTTGGATTAATCAGATCTCGAGTTTGCTCATTGTCAGTTTTAAGGCTAAACCCGAATTCGTCGGATGGGGTAACTGTAATATAGTCGCAAATACTATCGTCAAAGACGACCAGCGATGAGAGTAAGTGATAACCGTCTTCACGCCGGCCTGTGACGTGCAAAAAGAGGTTTACTTTGGCTGGCGCAATTTCTGTGATCATGATGTGAGTCTATTAAAATTGTATTTGAGATCAACTCCAATTGTTGTTCTATAAATTAACCGCATAATAACTTACTCTAATATTGTCAGATCTAGAAATTTTGTTTCTACTTCTCTTAAAGCAAAAAAGTAATAATTATGCTTTTTTCAATTTTCATGATTTGTTCTATTGACCGTCAAATATCAAAATTTATAATACGAAACATAAACACTCATTTGAACTGAGGTGATATTAATATTTGATAAAAAATTAGAAATTGTTTTAAAAATTTTGGAGATCATTCACCTAATTTGGCAAATGATCCCCTTACTAAGATAAATATTAAGTTAGAGCCTTGTTTTTACATTGTCAAATAAGTTTTTGATAGAAAGGCTCTAACTATTTTAACGCAGCCGCCTTCATTGCCTTGATCTCAGCCGTTAAGCCTTCCTCAATTTTGCGCTCAATAATATCAGGGTTAATGCCCTCGGCCGCACTTTCTTGATAATCCAGTGCGCGTTGCCATTGAAAGCGAGCCTCGGTGTGACGACCGGCTTGCCAGTACGCATCGCCAAGGTGGTCGTTGATAACGGAATCGTAAGGCAAAAGCGCTACTGCACGCTCTAAGATGTCGACAGCCTCTTGAAATTCGCCGCGGCGATATAATGCCCAGCCTAGGGAATCTGTGATATGGCCATCATCGGGGCGGATCGAGAGTGCCTTGCGGATCATGGCTTCGCCCTCATCGACCTTATCGCCACGGTCAACCCAGCTATACCCCAGATAATTGAGTATATCAGGGCTATCCGGGAAGTAGTGTAGAGCTTTCAATAGATCTGTTTCGGCCTGTTCCCATTTGCCCAATCTCTCATAGGACGCACCGCGCAAGAAATAAGCAAATCGTGCTTGCTGTGCACCTTCTTCCTGGCTTTCGATGAATTTAGTGTAGGCGTGAACTGCGTCTTTGTGGCGGCCTTCTTGTTTGTAGATATTGGCAAGCGTCGCCCAGACCGTTGATGTGTCTTCGACTTGCCATGTCATATCCTGAAGCCCGTCAATGGCAAGCTGTGGCTCTCCTGCATTATAAAGCATGGTAAGGGCGCTAATGCGGGATTGTATGAGATAGGGGCTGTCTTCAGGCTCTTGCAAATACAAATCATAGGCCTCGCGGTAATTCCCACCGCTTGATAGAATATCGCCGAGGAGAATGGAAATCCCGTGTAGATCAGGGTCCATGTAAACGGCGAGGCGGGCAAAGAGCAAGCCGCTATCGACACGAGCCTCTTCTTTAAATAGCTGCGCGATTTGGGCATAGCCGTCAGCCATTCCTTTTTGAATGAGTTCTTTAGGCTGTTCTTCTATTTGTGCAATCATAAGCGGTGCAACGAGCTGCTTGAACGCAGGGTGGCGAATATCTTTGAATACGGTTTTGGCCAATTCATAATCGCCTTGCTTTGCGGCATAGCTTGCCAAAATAAGTTGGTCAAAGGCTGTGAGTTGGTCTTGGCCTTTGTCTTCGAGTACGGTACGAGCCTTGTTGATGGCAAGGTCATAGTCGCCCGCGCCAAGAGCCGTCAAGGAGGCGCGATTTAATATCTCTGCTTCGAGTTTTTCTTCTTCTTTGAGGGCGTCGGCACTTTCTGTGAGAATTTCAGACCAGCCCTGTGCAGCAATCTGCCAATTGCGATCTCGTTGTGCCTGTCGTGCAATCAGATATTGACCGGCCAAAGAAGGGCGCCCTTGATAGGCTTCTTCATATTGCTCTTCGATAAGAAAGACTTCTTTCTGAAGGGCGAAATCTGGTGATTTCTTGGCAAGGGTGAAGTTGTCCGTACCGGGAAATCCTGTGGTCTGACAGGCGCTTAATAAGGCTGCGCCGAGGATTGTAACGCTCAATTTCTGCCAAAGACGTTTGTGTTTCATATCTTGTACTTTTCTTTTTTCTCTATGCGTATTCTATGCTATATCACGCGATATGGATAGTTACATACCGGAATAATTTGGCCCACCTCCGCCTTGTGGTGTGACCCAGTTGATGTTTTGCGACGGATCTTTGATGTCACAGGTTTTACAATGGACACAGTTTTGCGCGTTAATGATGAATGTAGGCTTGCCGTCCTGTTCGACAACCTCATAGACTGCGGCAGGGCAATAGCGTTGTGCAGGCTCGGCATATTTCGGAAGGTTCACAGCAATTGGTGCTGTCGGATCTTTGAGTTGTAAGTGACAAGGCTGGTCTTCTTCATGATTTGTATTGGACAGGTAAACCGAGCTTAAACGGTCAAAGGTAAGCTTGCCGTCGGGTTTCGGATAATCAATCGGTTCGTGCTTATTTGCTTCCTCAGTGGCTGCGTGATCGGCGTGATTTTTCAATGTATAGGGAAGTATCCAGCCACCGAAACTTTGGAAGGCTGCGTGCGCGATGCCAGCACATAAACCCCAGTGGAAACCGGGGCGTATATTGCGCACGCGGTAAAGTTCATCCCAAAGCCAGCTCTTTTTAAGGTTGTCTTTATAAGATGTGCAGCGGCTTTCGCCCTCGTTCTCGTGGCCTTTGGTGATGTGTTCGAACAGGCTTTCTGCGGCGACCATGCCTGATTTCATGGCTGTGTGATTGCCTTTAATTTTAGGAACATTGAGGAAACCTGCCGTATCGCCGATAAGAACGCCGCCCGGAAAGCTCAGCTCGGGCATAGATTGAAATCCACCTTCAACCAAAGAGCGAGCGCCATAGGATATACGTTTACCGCCTTCAAGAAGTTTGCGTATTTCTGGATGCGTTTTAAAGCGTTGCATTTCCTCAAAAGGAGAGAGATACGGGTTTTTATAATCAAGTCCGACGACAAAGCCAATCGAGACGAGATTGTCGCCATAATGATAAATCCATGACCCGCCATACGTATCTGAGTCCATAGGCCAGCCTATGGAATGAGTGATTTCACCCTTCTTGTGCTTATCAGCGGGAATTTCCCATATTTCTTTGATGCCTAGCCCATAAGTTTGAGGGTCGGCGTTCTCACGAAGATTGTATTTTTCGATGAGGGTTTTTGTGAGTGAGCCGTGGCAACCCTCTGCGAAGATGGTTTGTTTTGCATGAAGCTCCATGCCCGCTTCAAAGGCAGCCGTTTTATTGCCCTCTTTGTCGATGCCCATATCCCCTGTTGCGACACCGATCACGCGGTCATTTTCGTCATATAAGACTTCTGATGCAGCAAAGCCAGGGTAGACTTCAACCCCAAGGGCTTCAGCCTGTTCAGCCAGCCATTTACCCAAAGCGCCAAGTGATATGATATAGTTGCCTTTATTGTGCATTTGTGGTGGGTTCGGAAGGCCGATTGCCTTGTCCTTGGTCAGATACATAAAGCGGTCTTTTGTCGCGGGGGTATCAAGAGGTGCCCCTTTTTCTTTCCAATCGGGAATCAGTTCGTCAAGAGCACGAGGTTCGAAAACAGCGCCCGAAAGCAAATGCGCGCCGATATCTGCGCCTTTTTCCAAGACACAAACTGAGATATCCTTACCTGTTTCTTCTGCAAGTTGTTTCAGGCGAATAGCGCAAGCCAGTCCTGATGGTCCACCGCCAACAATGACGATGTCCATTTCCATAGCTTCTCGATCTTCTCTAACGGGGGTGGTCATAGGGCTTATCCTCCTGATAAATAATTCTTTATTGTATCATAAAAAATTACGCTCAAAAAGCGGATAAGAACAAAGCATAAAGCTGTTTGTATTGCGCACAAAAAAGCCCCTCTGTATGAGAGGGGCTTTCTTAAGCTAAATTATATCGTCTAAGACTAGAATGTGTATTTCAGAGCCGTAAATACTGTTGTCTCAGTATCCCCTTCAAGCGTCTGCTGTGTGTCTCCGGTGATGGACGTGCCTGATACTGACCACTCCAGTTTGTCTGTGATGTCGTAAGCAAAGCTCACATTGACGATCACCTGATCGTTGATTTCTTCTAGCACGTACTGGTTGTTTGCTGTCGCAGATGCACCCGCTGTATCGTCAAAACTTGTGCGGTATTGAGCGAACAAGTCAGTGCGCCACTTATCAGCCGTGTAGCCGATATGTGCATTGAAGATGTGGTTGGAAACCGTATCCTCATAGGCGGATACTGATGAACGCTCAGCAGAGTTTTGCTGGTTGCGGAAGTCATCATTGATGTTCAGGAATGTATAGTTCGCGGCCCAGTTCCAGCGGTCTTTGTAAAGGCCGTCAAATCCGAGTTCGAAACCAAACATTTCACTGTCACCAATGTTGCCGATTTGTGCAATGTCTACTGGTCCAGCCAATTGATAAACATCAGCTCCGAAAGCCTGCATATCGTCACTTTGTTGATAGAACAGAGCCGCTCTCATATTTCCGCGGATATCTTCGATCTTGCGGTCATAAGCAATCTCATAATTTGTCACAATAGATGTGTCAGTATACGGGTTACCATAGATACCACTGGACGGCGACGTTGTACCTACTGAGAAGAACTGTAGGCCAAACTCGGTAAAGCTCGGCAGGTCGGCACCGCGAGATGTTGTCAGCTTCACATTGCTGATGTCGTCAAGCTTGTACGTTAGACCAAGGTTGTAGCTTACTTCTTCACGCTCTTGGTTGAAGTCCGCATCTGTGAACGGGCTGAAAGCACCAATAGCGCCAGGAGCTACGAAGTTAGGACCGTCTGGTTTCAGCTCGAAGTCATCATAACGGACGGCAACCGAAGTACGAATTTTCTCTGATGCTGTCCAGTCCCAAAGGGCTGAGGCGCTCCAGATATCGTATTTCAGGTCGTCTTGGTCAAGGCTTGCTGCAGAAGACGCAAAGATGTTCGAACCAGAGCGATATTCACCAGCAACGCGGAGGATGTGGTCTGCGCCAACTTCGAATGTGTTGTTCAGCTTGGCCACCGTTACGCGGTTATCTGCTTCCAATGGTGTTACACCAGATGAAAGCAACAAGTCGTAATCAGCCTGCATTTCATTGTGATACAAGTCTGCTTCGATAAGCCCCCAAGTGGTATCAGCAAGGATACGGCCACGAACAGAAGAGGCGCGGTAATCCGTTGCAGAAGCCCCTTTAGTCGCCAGGATTTCGTTGCGGCCTGAATCTGCGCGGCTTACTTCGAATTGTCCTTGGACATTGTCAGTAAGCTGTGCCCATGCATCAACGACGAATGACTCACGGTGTGTGTCGTGAACACCAATAGATGTATCAATGCCGCTTAGGCTTGTTTGGTTTTCAACATCGTCAAAGTCTTCTGTTGAACGGTACCCACCCACTGATGTACGAACGCCGAAACGGTCAGAGAACTTGCCGATATAAGAGGCCGAACCCTCTGTCAAAGAATGCGTGCCGAAACGGCCTTCGACAAATTGCTGGTCATCATGTAGCGGGTTATATGTGATGATGTTGATAACGCCTGAAACTGCGTTAAAGCCGAACAGGGCTGTGTTCGGGCCTTTTACAACTTCGATTTGCTGGATTTCACCCATTTCAACCGGAATGGAGTCCCATACAACCTGGCCGAAGAAGTCACTATAGACTTGACGTCCGTTCACGAGGACGAGGATGCGCTCAGACCCCGGCTGGTTGTAACCGCGGATGCCAACTTCATATTGACCGAAGCTGTGACGGCGAACATCGACACCTGGCATGAAGCGAAGAGCTTGCGGGATTGTGCGTGCGCCTGTGCGGGCGATATCTTCGGCTGTCAAAATTTCCATGTTGAGAGCAACATCGGAAACGCGCTGTGGCGATCCGTTACCAGATGTTGTTACAGGCTCACCGAAGAGCTCCTGCATAGTTGCATAATCCATGCTTTGTGCGTTTGCTGCAGAACCGAAAGAGATGGCAGCGACAGAAGCGGAAAGTAGTAATAGTTTTTTCATTTGATTGTCCCTTTTTAAGTCGATTGATTGAAAACTTATTTCTTAGTAATCATCATGGAAAAAGCCGAAGCGAATTCCGTGTTTGTTTTAGCCGCAGCAGCTGTGCTGACAAGAATGTCAACGCTCGGCTGTGTTTTTACAACCAGAACGCAACCATTACCCAGGCAAGCATCATCAGTTGAAACGGTGATACCGTTATTGCCTGCGGCTGTATTCAATGCCGGTCCGTAAAGGCTGCTTGCACCGCGTGTTAGGAAAATAACGCGTGATGTAATGTCACCTGCCGCAGAGACCTTTTTGCCTGTGAGAGTAACTTTAGAGCCGACGCCTCCGGCCAGAAGTCCTATAACCTCATCAGCATGAGCCGCTGAGTCAGCATTAGCCGGATCAAATACAACATCCACACTCACAGCGCCTGTCGGGCCGTTGTTCATGAAGCCAACCGCTCTTGCGATGGTTTCAAGATCTTTTGCAGAAGTTGCCTGTGCCTGACCAGTCATCATCGTGACGGCGAGGAGCACAGAAAAGAGAGAGAAAATTATCTTCATGGTCGTCCTTCCTGAAGTGGTTTTAAGTAAAATGATGTCGTTTCGATGAAACAAACATCACTATAATTTATAAGTGTTCGTTTTTTTTGAGTAAATCAAAAATGCATTTTTTCAGCTTTATGATATTTTTTTAGAAGAAGGATTGTATTATTGCAACAGTTCATACTTTTGTATTGCACGAAAAAAGCCCCTCTGTATGAGAGGGGCTTGGTTGATTTTTAAAACCTAATGAATCAGGCTGTATTAGAATTTCTTACTTAGTGTCACGAAGAGACGACGCTCAACATCTGGTGTTGAACTTGTCTGAACTTCTGACTCAAGAAGTTGCTGACCGCTCAACGCGAGTGTTATGTCGTTTTCGAAGGTGTAAGCAACGCGGGCATTCATGCCGAAATAGCTGTCAACATCATCAAATGTTGCGCTCACACCACCTGCTGGGTAGAAATGCTCCGAGCTAGATACATAGTAACCAAGAGCGTCTGCTTCCCATGCACCTTTTTGGTAGCCCAATTTTACATTAAGCTGGTGCTGTGGGTTACCATCTTCAAACTCTTTGGTGTAGGGAATGGTACCGTTGTTTACGTAATCTAAATCATCTTCGATGATCTGGAAAATATAACCGACACCCCAATTGATGTTCTCGTTATATTGCCCTTCCAAAGCGAGTTCGACACCATAGCTTTCGGAATCGCCAACATTGTCTGTCGCAAAACTGGCGCCTGTTTGTGCGCTAAAGATGGCTTTTACATCCTGTGTTTTGTTATAAAACACAGCAGAGCGGAACAAACCGTCCAAGGCATCAATCCTACGGTCCCAAGCCACCTCGTAATTGGTGACAACAGCCGTTTCAGTATTTGGATTACCGCCTAGGTTACCAGCGCCGTAGTTGATGTCCAGCCCGAGTTCTAGCAAGCTGGGAACCTCTAAGCCACGTGCTGTTGTGAAGCGCAGCGTGTCTCTTTCTGAAGGTTTCCATACAACACCACTATTATAGCTGAACTCTGTGATGCTTTCGTCATCATACTCGGATTCAGTGTATTGGGCGTTGGCTGAGAGTTCGCCATTATGTGCCATTTCAAGGTGGTCAACACGTGCAGCATTAGTCCAAGACAAGTTGTCTTCTATCTGCCAGTTCCACATAGCTCCCGCTGCATATACTTGATATGAAATTTCGCCATCCGTATCCATCAGGACATCAGAAGTCATTTTATTATCACGATATTCAGCCTGTAAACGCAATGTGTGAGCGTTGTTCAGCTCCATTGTGTTTTCAAGTTGTGCAACAGTTACGGATTGGTCTGTTTTACCAAATGTACCTGCTAGTGTGGTTTGGTAATCCCAGTCCATCCAGTTTCTATATAGATTGGCTTTGATAAGGCCATACTCGCTATCAACCAAGTAAGACAATTTTGCAGACTTCGTCTCATACTCGGCATTCTGTAGTGAACCTTGAGAGTTGGTACGGCCAAGATGAGCGTTAGAGCCTGAGATTTCAAGTCTGACTTGGCTTTTGTCAGAGACTTGCCACATAGAGTCAATATTGAATGTGTCACGGTCATTGTCGTTGAACTCGGCTTTGTTGCTGCCTGTTTGAAGACCTGAGGCACCGTTCAGTCCAGAATCAAATGCATCACTTCCCATCATGGAAGCTGAAATCCGAACCCCGACTTTGTCGCTAGGCTTAAGGCTCTGGACATAGTAGCCTTCGCGGTAATTTTGTGTTCCAACGCGAACACCGGCCTCGGAAACATCGTCGTAAAGTGGGTTGAATGTCACAATGTTGACAACACCGTTCACGGCATTAAAGCCAAACAGGGCTGTGTTCGGGCCTTTTACAACTTCAATCTGGCGTACTTCTTCCAGACGAACAGGGATTGTTGACCATTCGGTGTAGCCATAGTGGTCAAGATAGACTTGGCGACCATTAACCAAAACGAGCAGTCTTTGTGAGTTGTGCTGATTGTAACCACGGATTGCAACATCATATTGCTGTGATGTTTTTTGCACAACATTGACGCCATTTACCTGACGGAGGACTTCGGCCATATCAACAGCCCCTGAACGACGAATGTCATCTTGTGTCAGGATTTCCATTGTCACAGGCACGTCAGAGGCGCGCTGTGGCTTACCAGTTGCAGATGTTGTTACAGGTTCGCCGAAGAGCTCCTGCATGGTTGTGTAGTCAATGCTTTGTGCGTTTGCTGCAGAACCGAAAGAGATGGCAGCGACAGAAGCTGAAAGTAGTAATAGTTTTTTCATTTGATTGTCCCTTTTTAAGTCGATTGATTGAAAACTTATTTCTTAGTAATCATCATGGAAAAAGCCGAAGCGAATTCCGTGTTTGTTTTAGCCGCAGCAGCTGTGCTGACAAGAATGTCAACGCTCGGCTGTGTTTTTACAACCAGAACGCAACCATTACCCAGGCAAGCATCATCAGTTGAAACGGTGATACCGTTATTGCCTGCGGCTGTATTCAATGCCGGTCCGTAAAGGCTGCTTGCACCGCGTGTTAGGAAAATAACGCGTGATGTAATGTCACCTGCCGCAGAGACCTTTTTGCCTGTGAGAGTAACTTTAGAGCCGACGCCTCCGGCCAGAAGTCCTATAACCTCATCAGCATGAGCCGCTGAGTCAGCATTAGCCGGATCAAATACAACATCCACACTCACAGCGCCTGTCGGGCCGTTGTTCATGAAGCCAACCGCTCTTGCGATGGTTTCAAGATCTTTTGCAGAAGTTGCCTGTGCCTGACCAGTCATCATCGTGACGGCGAGGAGCACAGAAAAGAGAGAGAAAATTATCTTCATGGTCGTCCTTCCCATAGGTTTAAAAATAATTGTGCGCATCAAATGTGAATCTGAAACGTTAATAATTTATAAATGCATTTGCGTGTAAAGTAAATGTGCAAAGACTCTTGCGTGAAAGCCTAAGAAGCGGTAATTTTATCTCGTCAGGAAATAAAAAGGTAGAAAACCAAATGCTCAAGATTAAAAATATCTCTCTATATATAAAACTTCTCGTCCCTATTTTCTTGCTGTTTTTGCTGATCGG
>CAXGMH010000040.1:0-19069 GCA_964010795.1 uncultured Alphaproteobacteria bacterium | reverse complement strand
TGTTAGGCAATCACTCGGACCGAATGAAAAACTGGTTCATATCGGTCGGTTCCACTGGTCTTATTCTGCTGCCGCAATCTCCTGGGCGGTGATTGGGTTGGCTGCGGCCTATTTTATCCTTCATGTTTGTATGCATATGGATATGATTAATTTTCTTTCCGAGCGTCGTCCGGGGATCGACTATGATAACTTGATGTCTAAGGGCAAGTCTCAGGTCTGGGATGCTTATTTTGCGGCGAATGGCGGTTTCTTCTCCGCGCTTGTTGGACTGCACATCTTTGTTCGTGTTGCGGCTATGATGGCCTTCCTGATGGGCGTTTTTATGTGTGCAAGGATGCTTATTATTATTGCTGTGACGGAAATTGCCGTGACCAATCAGCGTATGATATATAAGACAGGTTTAATTGCACGTTATATCGGTGAGATCAGTGTTGACCGTATCGAGGGCGTGAATGTCGTACAGTCTATCTTTGGCCGCATTTTGGGCTATGGGCGAGTGATTGTGCGCGGTATGGGGGTCGGTGAAGTATCGACGCCGCCAATTGCCGAGCCGATTCGGTTTCGTCGTGCGATTGATAAAGCGCGTACGCTTTAGGGCTTTAATCTATTTTTACATCTATGAGGCATGGCTTCGTATTAATGCGTCGGCGGGAATTGATCTTCTGAGGAGCGATAGGATTTTATGAGCGCGAAGAGTTCTTTAAGCGGCATAGGCTTTGCGCCTTTTTTCTTATTCGCTGCGCCAATTTCAAAGGCCGTTTTGAATTGATAACACAAGGTGCGATAAGCGCTCATTAAGGATGTGCGACTGTCCCAGATATGAGTCATTTCTGCGCCGACCCCGTTGAGTTCTATGATTTTCAGGTTCTCACCTGTTTCAAGGTCCGAGAAATCTTTGAAGCGCACATCAAAGCGCCCAAAGTAAAACCCTTCGATGTTTTTGGCGAGGCGGTCAAATAGCGCATTCATTTGAGGCGTAACAAATTGTGTGCCGTCCTTAAAGATTGCGCCCTTAGAATGGGCGCCGGCCATACACAGGCGGATTTCCTTGCCTTTGGCGGGGATCGTCTCCAGCCGTTCTTTATGTTTTGGAAGGTACATATCGCTGAGTTTTCCTGCTCGGGGGTCGTTGCAGATAAGCTCTTTTAATGTTGAGTACCCATCACCATAGACATAGGGGAAGTATTTCAAAGTTAGTGACGGGATAAATCCGCTTTCGCTTTCAGGGTGACGAATATAGAACACGCCTGCTTCTCCCTCCCAGTCTATATAATTTTGTAAAACGAGCGGTTGATCTTTTGGAAAGGCTTTAATGTATGTTTTTAATTCATTGATATCCAAGAGCTTTTGGACGCCAAGACCGCGACATCCTGCATCCGGTTTTGCAATGATCGGATAGCTTAGCGCGGTGTATTTGATTTGTTTAAGGACTTGCTCTTCATGAATGGGCGGGGCGATAAAAGTACTCTCAGGTAGGTATGCGCTCAGATGTTTGCGTAGCAGGGCGTCAATTTCAGATTTGGTTTCGCCGACAAAGCCGCCCGCCATGATTGCAGGGTTTGCGGCTGTGATGGTGTTCAGTCCGCCATATCGCAATGCTAGCCACAGACCATAAGCCTTGATAGGGGCGTAAAACAACCATGCGGGCCAGAACTCGAAAAAAGAAAGGGGGGCGCCCTCCTTAGGGAAGGGGGGCATACCTTGATGCGCTGTCTGTTTGGTGGAATGTGTCATTGTAACCTGATGATCTTTGTTTTCGAATAAAGTAATAGTTCTTAGGCAATACTCTATTATGAAGGATGGATGCAATGAATAAAATGAAACGCTGTGCCCCATGGCTTTTGGCGGCCTATATTGCCTTTGTTTTTGTACAGTCTCTGTTTTTTAAGTTCTCTGCGGCGCAGGAAAGTGTCTATATTTTCCAAACCATAGAGGACTGGCTGGGGCTTGGTTTTTTTGAGCCGGGAATGCGTTTGGTGATTGGTGCTTTGGAGCTGGTCGCTGCCATATTGTTGTTTACACCTGGGTTTCAAATCTTTGGAGCGTTACTTTCGCTAGGTGTTATTTCCGGCGCGATTTTCTTTCATCTTTTCTCTCCGCTTGGTATTGAGGTTCAGGGGGATGGCGGTACGTTGTTTTATATGGCTGTCGGCGTATGGGGTTTTGCTATGGTTTTGGTATTCATATATAAAGAGCAAATCCTCAAGTATTTCAAGAGGTAACCCCTCATAGTTTAGTTTTACATTTTATAAATAAGCCCTTGTGATTGTTGCGAGGGCTTATTGTTTATCAGCCCTGAAAAGGGTATATTTTCCTTGTTTTTCCACGTTTATCCATGATATACCATATATATCCGGGTAAGAGGTTGTGCGTAGTTAAGTGCATATATTTTTGTAATTTTAAATATAAAAACAATGGGTTAGATTGTGTTTTTATCAACACACATTAATAAGGTCGATGCAAAAGGGCGGGTTTCCGTGCCCTCTGGCTTTCGCCAAGCGCTTGCTAATGAGCGTTTTCAGGGTGTTGTGTTGTTCCCTTCGCGCCAAGCGGCGGCGCTGGAGGGGTTTGGCCTATCTTATATGGAGGAGATCGCAAGCCGTCTTGATCGCTTCGACTTGTTTTCGGAGACACAGGATGATCTGGCCACAGTTGTATTTGGTGAGTCGATCCAGCTTTCTATGGATGGGGATGGGCGTATTGTTTTGCCGCCAAAGCTGATTGAAGTGGCGCAGCTTGACGGGCGTGCAGCCTTTGTCGGAATGGGGCATAAGTTTCAGATATGGTCACCCGAGGCGCTTGAAAAGCGTAAGAAGAAGGCGCGTGGCAATATCGCTGAGAAAGGGCTGACTATTCCCAACCCGAAAGGTGGGGCAAATGGTTAAGGAGCGTGTAACAGATATAGCGGTACAGGACGGGCACGTGCCTGTTATGTTGAGTGAGGTGCTTGAGGCTATGGCGCCCAAAGATGGTGAACGTCACGTCGATGCGACTTTTGGCGGTGGCGGCTATGCACGCGGAATTTTGAATGCGGCATCATGTCACCTTGTTGCCTTTGATCGCGATCCCTATGCGCAGGAGCGTGCTCAGGCATTTGCAAAAGAGTTCGAAGGGCGCTTTACCTTTCAACGCGACGTGTTTTCCAATCTTGATGCACATCTTGATCCAGAAAGTGTCGACGGTATTGTTCTCGATATTGGTGTTAGCTCTTACCAGATTGACACCGCGGAGCGTGGCTTTTCTTTTCAAAAGGACGGGCCTTTAGATATGCGGATGAGTGCAGATCAGGGAGGGGAGACGGCCGCTGATTTGGTGAATAATTGGGAGGAGTCTGACCTTGTAGCGTTGTTTCGTGATTTGGGGGAGGAGCGTTTCTCTGGACGCATCGCCAAGGCGATTGTTGCGCGCAGGCAGGAGCAGCCCTTTTCAAAGACATTGGAGCTGGCCGATTTGATTAAACAATCGGTACCGAGAGGCAAGCCCGGCGGAAAGTTTGTGCATCCTGCAACGCGTGTGTTTCAGGCGCTTCGGATTGCTGTGAATGCTGAACTGGAAGAGCTGGAAACAGCTTTGGCCAAGGCTGAATTGCTGTTAAAGCCCGGAGGGCGTTTGGTCGTTGTGACATTCCATTCGCTCGAAGACCGAATTGTAAAGCAGTTCTTCAAGGATAAGGCTGGCGGTGCGCGCAAATCTGTTAATCGCTACCGCCCTCAAATTGATGAGGCCGAAGATCAGCCTGTATTCAGCGATATTTCCAGAAAAGCAGTTAAAGTTTCTGATCGAGAGGCGCAGCTAAACCCTCGATCCCGTTCAGCAAAATTGCGTTGGGCAATACGGTCTGATCGAAAAGCCGGAAATCAACAGGGAGGCGCATATGCGTAAAGTAATTTCACCGACATTATTAACGGGATTTATTCTGGCTATCATGAGCGGCGCGACCTTGATGTGGATATCCGAAGAGGTTAACCGACAGTCTGTACGCATTTCTGAGATTGAAGAGCGCATCGCGGAAAGGCGTGAGGAAATCCGTTATCTTGAGGCGGAATGGTCTTATCTGAACCGTCCCGACCGCCTTTATGCGTTGCTTGAGGGGCTGGAAATGCCGTTTGAGAGCGGTTTACCAATCGATGCGATGCCGGAAGGATTGAAGGCTGCTTTGCCGCCGCGCAAGCCTGGAAGCGAATTTGTCGCAGCCCATGCTGCCACTGTTTTGGATAATGATTTGACGGTCGCAAGCCTTGAGCAATATCTCAATGTCGGCTCCTTTGCAGATACGAAGGGACGATAGGCGTGATCCGTCGTTTTATACGACCGCTTCATAAAACAGCAATCCGTATAACCGGAGAGCGTCACGCTGCTCTTGATATGGCGCATAGCCGCGCCATGATTGTTTTTCTCGCCTTTATGCTTTTGTATTTGACCTTGTCCATACGCAGTATTGATTTGGCCCTGATACGACCTGTCTTTGAACGAGAGCCCGATCTGAGCGCAAGCCTGAAGGCGCAAGAAGGTGAACAGCATAAAGTCGTTGCGCGTGGCAATATCTATGACCGCAACGGCGCGATGCTTGCGACATCTTTACCTGTTCTCTCTCTTTATGCCGATCCGCTTTTTGTCGAGGATGCTGCCAATGCCGCTGAAAAGCTTTCACTTGTCTTTCCCGATATTGATCGTGCAGAGCTTTATAAGGAACTTAGCAGTCGCAAACGCTTTATTCCGCTGAAGGCAGCTTTGACACCAGAGCAAACCAAACAGGTTTTAGCGATTGGTGAGCCGGGCTTTCAGTTTCAAGAAAAACCACGGCGTTTTTACCCGCATGGCCATAGGGCGGCTCACCTTCTAGGCTTTACGGGAAAAGATCATGACGGTTTAGCCGGTATTGAGCGTTTACAAGATGAAATGCTTCAAAGTGGCGAAGATGTCTCGCTCACTATAGATATCAGAGTTCAGCATTTGCTGGATGCGCGCCTGCAAAAGGCGATCACTGATTTTGAGGCAAAAGGCGGTGCTGCGATTGTGATGGATGTGAGGACTGGTGAGATGCTCGGTGCGAGTGCTTTCCCGAGCTTTGACCCGAACCATGTTTCAAAATCCAGCACATCAGCTCAGTTTAATACCCTGTTCCGAGGTGTGTATGAGATGGGCTCGACCTTTAAGATTTTCTCGACAGCAGCGTTGATTGAAGAAGAGAATCCTCCGTTCTCCAAAGAATATGACGCGACGGAGCCACTGATCCGCGGCCGTTTTAAAATTCATGACTTTCATGCCCAGGACCGCGTAATGACAATTCCTGAATTGTTTATCCATTCATCCAATATCGGCTCTGCCCTGATTGGTGAAGAGCTGGGCACAGAGCGTTTGCTCTCTTTTTACAGGGATCTGGGTCTTCTTGATCCGGTGCAAACAGATATCGGTGTGAGTGTGCCGCCTTTGCTGCCCCAGCCATGGCGCGATATCAATACAATTACGGCGTCTTATGGGCACGGGATGGCGGTGACGCCTCTACACCTTGCGCAGGCTGTTGCAAGCATTGCCAGTGGTGGTGAGCGTGTTAGCCCTCGTTTCTTGATGAATGGGAGTGAGGCAGATAAATCTGGTGATATACCGACCTCTGTGAGAGTTATGAGCGAAGAAAGTGCTTATAAGATGCAACAGCTCATGCGACTTGTTGTTAAACAGGGTACAGGCAAAAAGGCCGATGTGCCGGGCTATGGCGTAGGCGGCAAGACGGGGACGGCGGAAAAAATTGTTGCCGGCCGTTATGATCGCAAAAAGGTGATGTCATCTTTTGTCGGTGTGTTTCCTGTGCATTCACCGCAATATCTTGTTTTTGCCATGGTGGATGAACCAAAGGGACAAAAGGAGAGCTTTGGTTATGCCACAGGAGGTTGGGTTGCCGCTCCCGTTGTTCAGGATGTCGTTGCAGGGATGGCAAAGATTTATGGATTGCCGCCTCTTTTTGACCTTGCGCGCGATGCTGCATTGACCGACCCTCTTATTGCGTTTATGACACAAGAGGATGAGCGGGAATCCGCTCTTATGGAATAAGACTGGAGCAATCGGCTAAAGATGAGCGCTAAACTATTATCCTCAATGATCGGTGCTGTGCCTTTTACAGGGATAGACCCTATGATAACGGGCATTACCTGTGATAGTCGTGCTGTTGAAAAAGGTTTTTTGTTTGCCGCACTTAAGGGGCAAAACGCTGATGGGCGTGACTTTATAGAGCAAGCCATTAAGCGCGGTGCGATTGCTATCTTGACGGATGATAGAGCTATTGGCGACATTCCAGAGAATGTGGCCTGTATCCAAAGTGAACAACCAAGACAGCTCTATGCGCAATTGGCTGCACGTTTATATGAGCGCCAACCAGAACATATTGTTGCGGTTACAGGCACGAATGGCAAAACATCCGTGGCGTCTTTTACTGCACAGATTTGGCACGCCTTGGGACAAGTTTCCGCAAGCCTTGGTACGCTCGGCCTGCATTCTGATGTGCTGCGTATAGAAGGGGCTATGACCACGCCTGATGCGTCTGTTCTCTTTAATGTTTTGGCGAAGGCACAAGAGGCGGGTGTAACACATTTGGCTATGGAAGCTTCAAGTCACGGTCTGGATCAGGGACGACTTGCGGGCGTGCATCTATCGGCTGCGGCGTTTACTAACCTGACGCGCGACCATCTGGATTATCACGGCACGATGGAGATCTACGCCAAGGCAAAATCCTTGCTCTTTTCAAAGGCTTTGGAAACAGGCGGGTCGGCCATAATCAATACTGATTCTGATTATGCGGATACTATGATTGAGGCCGCCAAGACAAGCGGAGCAAAAATTGTGCTTTATGGTCGTGACGAGTCCTGTTCTTTATATTTGAAAAAACGAGAGATGACACCAGCCGGCCAAAAGCTTTCACTGCGGGTGTTTGGTCATGATTTCGAAGTGGCGTTGCCTTTGATTGGCTCTTTTCAGGCGGAAAATGCTCTATGCGCATTAGGGCTTGTTCTGAGTGATGAGACCGTTTTGAACGAGAAGCTTGAGCAGGCTGTGCTAGCGCTAGAAAAATTAACGCCCGTAGGCGGGCGGTTGGAGCGTGTGGAGGGGCATCCTCTTGGTGCGGCTGTTTTCGTTGACTATGCGCATACGGCTGACGCTTTGGCTCAGGTGATAAAAGCTGTGCGCCCTCATGCGAAGGGGCGGGTTATCGCGTTGTTCGGCTGCGGTGGTGACCGCGACCGCGGAAAGCGACCCGCTATGGGAAATGTCGCTTATGAGCAGGCGGATATCGGTATTTTAACCGATGATAATCCGCGTGGCGAAGATCCAGTGCAAATTCGTAATGACGTGATGAGCGCATTGCCGGAAGGGCAGGATAGAGTTCTGGAAGTTGCCGGACGTGAGCAGGCCATTGAAAAAGCACTATCTTTGGCCGAGGCAGATGATATTGTCTTAATCACGGGTAAGGGGCATGAGCAGGGACAGACCATCAAAGGGGAGACATTTCCTTTTGATGACAGATTGGTGACCAAAGCCAAATTGAAAAAGCTTGCTGTAAAGACAGAGAGGAAGAGCGGATGAATGTAAAGCCGCTTTGGAGTGCAGAAGAGTTACAAAAAGCGACGGGTGCGAAGCTAAGCGGTGCACCGCTTAAATCGCCTATAAAAGGCGTGCGCATGGATAGTCGCGCCGTGAAGGCGGGCGATTTGTTTATCGCGATTAAGGGAGATATTCAGGACGGCCATGGCTATATTGCACAGGCTGCGCAGAACGGAGCAGTCGCTGCTCTTGTCGATCATGTGCCTGAGGGAGCTGAGTCAGCTCTGACATATTTCGTTGTAAAAGACAGCTTTGAGGCGATGCGGGCAATGGCACAATATGCACGTAATAGGTCAAAAGCAAAGGTCATCGGCATAACAGGATCTGTTGGTAAGACAGGTACACGCGCTCTTATGGAAGTGGCATTCGGCGCTTTGGGAACGGTGCACGCGTCTGTGGGGAGCTATAATAACCACTATGGTGTGCCGTATTCTGTTGCGGGACTTCCGACTTATGCCGAAACGGCTATCTTTGAAATGGGTATGAACCATGCTGGTGAGATTACCCCGCTTGCCAAACTAGGGCGGCCTGATTTGGCGGTGATTACAACGATTTCCGAAGCCCATATCGAAAACTTTAAGGATATATACGGAATTGCGGATGCCAAAGCCGAAATCTTTAACGGTATGGGTGAAGGCGGTATGGCCGTTCTGAACGCTGATGACGGCTTTTACGAGCATTTGGCGCATAAGGCGCAGGCCCGTGGACTTGATTGTTATAGTTTTGGGGCGCAAAAGGATGCGGATGCGGTGTTGAGACGATATAAGCTCAGTGGCGGAAAGGCGCATATTGAGGCTGATATTCTGGGTGAGGATGTGAGTTTCTCGCTCTCTATTCCGGGGCGCCACATAGCGATTAACGCAATGGCGGTTTTACTGAGTGTCGCCCTTTTCGAAGGGGATATCAGAAAGGCTGCAAAGGCTCTTTCAAGTTTACAGCCCTTGGCGGGACGAGGCCAGCAAGTAAGGGTAAGGCTTGATGGCGCACGTATGATAACCGTTGTTGATGAGAGTTATAACGCTTCACCGATTTCTATGCGGGCTGCTTTCGACGTGCTCGATAGCTTTGACAGCATGGGGCGTAAATATGCGATCCTTGGTGATATGTTTGAGCTTGGTGAGAAGGGTGCTGAGTATCACGTAAAGCTGGCTGATGTGATTAAGGAGTCTTCTGCGGAACAGGTTTATTGCTGCGGAAAACTCATGAAAAATCTAGCAGATGTCTTGCCCCAACCTTACCTCGCGGGGCATAGTGAAAGCCCTGAACAGGCTTTGTCATGGCTGCGTGATACAGCTCGGGATGGAGATGTCGTTTTGGTCAAAGGATCAAACGGAATGAAGCTGAGCGCGATTGTTGATGCGCTAAAATAACAGGAATTACAAAATATGCTCTATAATTTTCTGGCGCCATTGGGGGAAGACATTGCGCTGTTTAACCTTTTTCAATATCTGACTTTCCGTACCGGCGGCGCGATCATGACAGCACTGCTTATCTGTTTCGTGATCGGTCCGCATATTATTCGTTGGCTGAAATCTAAACAAAGTGAAGGCCAGCCGATCCGCAAAGACGGACCTGAGACGCATTTCAAAAAGGCCGGTACACCGACAATGGGTGGGTTGATGATCCTTATTTCTTTCGGGGTTTCAACTCTGCTGTGGGCGGATCTTTCCAACCCTTATGTCTGGGTGGTTTTGTTTGTGATATTTGGCTTTGCCGGGATTGGCTTTATGGATGATTACGCAAAGCTTACGAGTAAAAGCCATGAGGGAATATCAGGGCGTTTGCGTTTATCCCTTGAAGGGCTGGTCGGTCTTGTCGCCGCTTTGGCAGTGAGTTATCTTGCAAGTCCCGAGCAATCAAGCCATCTGGCGCTACCGTTCTTTAAAGATATTCTTCTTAATTTAGGGCTTTTTTACGTGCCTTTTGCGATCTTTGTCGTCGTCGGCTCGGCCAATGCCGTGAACTTAACCGACGGTCTGGATGGGTTGGCGATTGTCCCTGTTATGATTGCTGCTGCGTGTTTTGGCCTTATCAGCTACATGGTCGGTAACACCGTGTTTTCAGAGTATCTGCACTTGCATTACGTCGAGGGCACGGGCGAGCTGGCTATTTTATGTGGCGCCTTGATTGGCGCGGGTATGGGGTTTTTATGGCATAATGCACCGCCTGCAGCGGTTTTTATGGGGGATACAGGCTCTTTATCAGCTGGGGCGGGACTCGGCATTATGGCGGTGATTACCAAGCATGAGCTTGTACTGGCAATCATTGGCGGGCTGTTTGTTTTAGAGACTGTCTCTGTTATTGTGCAGGTAACATCTTATAAGCTCTTTGGTAAGCGTGTCTTTCGTATGGCGCCGCTTCATCATCATTTTGAGAAAAAGGGCTGGTCGGAGCCGACAATTGTCATTCGTTTCTGGATTATTGCAGTCATACTTGCTTTAGTCGGGCTTTCGACCTTAAAATTGCGCTAGCATAAGGGGATAGAAGACTATGATTAATCTTTCTCACCTAAAAGGGAAAAAGCTGGGAGTATTGGGCTTGGGCAAATCAGGTTTGTCCACGGCCAAAGCATTGAAAAAATCCGGCATTGATTTTATCGCATGGGATGACCGTGAAGAGGGACGTAAGGCATTAAAGGATAGTGTTAAGGTCGAGGCTGTCCAGTTCACACAAGACAATGTCAAAGAGCTTGATAGGCTGATCCTGTCCCCCGGAATAGCACACACTTATCCTGAACCGAATGCCGCTGTTGCCTTATGTAAGGAGCATGATGTCGAGATCGTAAGCGACATCACCTTGTTTCTTGAGGCGTATCCCGAAAACCCTGTCTATGCGATTACGGGGACAAATGGTAAATCAACAACGACGGCGCTTTTGGGGGATATCTTCAAAGGTGCAGGAGATGTTTTGGTCGGCGGAAATATCGGTGAGCCTGTGCTAGGCTTGACCCCTCCAAAAAGCAAAGATGTGCCTTTCGTGCTCGAGCTCTCGTCTTATCAACTTGAAATTACACCGAATTTGCGCCCCAATGTCTCGGTTCTCTTAAACATTACTAGCGATCACCTTGACCGCCATGGCGGTATGGACGGCTATATTGCCGCCAAGAAAATGATCTTCCAGAAAAGTGACGGCCAAACCTTCGAACCATTGGCGGTGATTGGCGTGGATCAGGATTGTACGGAAAAAATGGAGAAGCATCTGCGCGAAGACGAAGGCTGGAATACACTACCTGTTTCTGTTGAGAATAAGCTGGATCGTGGTTTTTATTTGAACAAAGATGTCTTGATCGAGGCCGTGCAAGATGAGGATAGCCTTGATGAGATACAAGAGCACGAGCGGCTGGATGTGTCGCGTTTTAAGCGTTTGAAGGGGCGTCATAATGCACAAAATATCGCAGCTTGTTATGTGGCGGCTCGTTATGCCGGATTGAGTGATGATCTGATTTCAGAGCGCATTGCCGATTTTCCGGGACTGCCGCACAGACAATATCTACTGCGTACGATTAATGGTGTTTCCTACATTAATGATTCAAAGGCCACTAATGCGGAGGCAACAAGCCACGCGCTGTCTGCTTATAACCATATCTTCTGGATTTTGGGCGGGCAGGCCAAGGAAAGCGGTTTGGACGGACTTGCGCCTTTCATGGATCGTATCCGTCATGCCTTTCTGATCGGTCAGGCGGAGGAGCGTTTCTCTGAATGGCTTGAGCAATATGATATTCCGTTCACCAAATGTCACACTATTCAAAATGCCGTACCTTTGGCGCATTCTATGGCGCAAGAAGAGCGTGGCTTGCCTGGCGGTGGTACTGTGGTTCTTTTGTCTCCGGCTTGTGCGTCATGGGACCAGTTCCGCAGTTTCGAGCATCGCGGTGACGTCTTCACCCAGCTTGTTGAGGGGCTGGATGAAGATCAAGAAGACATTAAGCTGCATCCGCGAAATGAGGATGAGGGATGAGCCAGTTGTTCAGCCGGACGGATCGTTCGCTTGTTTCCCGCTGGTGGTGGACTGTCGATCGTCCTTTGCTCATTATGTTGCTAATTATGATGGCCTCAGGTTTGGTGATGGTCTCGGCGGCGTCCCCCGCAGTGGCGACGCGTATCGGGCTGGATGAATATCATTTCATTAAACGTCATATCTTTTTTCTTATGCCGTCTTTGGGCGCGTTATTGTTCTTTTCTTTTCTGCCGCTTCAATGGGTAAGGCGGTTTGCAACGCTTTTATGCATAGGTGCTTTGTTTGCGGTCTTTATCACATTGATTGCCGGATCCGAGATTAAAGGCGCGCAAAGGTGGTTGCATATTTTTGGTTTCTCCATTCAGCCGAGCGAGTTCTTAAAGCCTGCTTTTCTCATGGTTTCGGCGTGGCTTTTGGCCCGCCAGAAACAAGATGAGACGTTCCCCGGGAACCGTGCGGCAGCAGGGCTTTTTGCTATATCTTTGATTTTGCTGGTCATGCAGCCTGATATGGGGATGGCAACCTTGATGACAGCCAGCTGGGCATCACAGATATTTTTGGCTGGCTTGCCGTTTTTTTGGATCATAGTGATCGGTGTGGCGGGGCTGTTGAGTCTGCTTTCCGCTTATTTTTTCATGCCGCATTTTCAAGACAGGATGAACCGCTTCCTGTTCCCCGAAGATAGCGATACCTATCAAATTGACCGTGCTATGGAGGCCTATTCCAAAGGTGGTGTCACAGGGGTGGGGCCGGGAGAGGGCACAATTAAACAGACGATTCCCGATGCTCATGCGGATTTTGTCTTCGCTGTGGCTGGAGAGGAGATGGGGCTGATTTTTCTGCTTTTCCTCATTGGCCTTTATGGGTTTTTTGTCCTACGTGTTTTAGCGCGGATACGTTCATCCGAGAATATGTTTGTTGTCTTGGCGGCGGGCGGTCTGGTGACGATGTTCGGCCTGCAAAGTTTCATACATATGGGAGCAAATTTGCATATTTTGCCAACCAAAGGGATGACCTTACCTTTTATCAGCTATGGTGGCTCTTCCGTGGTTGCATTAGGCATAGCAATGGGTATGCTTTTAGGGGTGCTGCGGCACAGTAATGATAAGGGGCAACAGCCATGACCGATAGCAACAAAGATAAAGACCATAACCCTAGCCAACAAAGTCTCAAAGGCGATGCCTCGCCTATGCCAACGGATAAGGCACAAGGTAAGACGATTGTTTTATCCGCAGGCGGAACTGGCGGACATTTTTTTCCCGCCAAGTCTTTGGCGGCTGATCTGCTGGCACGCGGCTTTCACGTTCATATCATGACGGATAAGCGCGGTGAGCGCTATAAGGAGCAACTTGATAGTAATGTCGAAGTGTCTGTGTTGTCCTCGGGTACAATGAAGCCGGGATTGATCGGTAAGGTAAAAGGCGGGATCGCGCTACTCACAGGACTTGTGCAAAGCTTTCTTAAGCTTAGGAAAATAAAGCCCCATGTTGTTGTCGGCTTTGGCGGTTATCCCTCGTTTCCGCCTCTTTTTATGGCGCAGAAATTGAAGATACCAACGGTTTTGCATGAACAGAACTCTGTACTTGGAAAGGCCAATCATATGTTAGCACATAAGGCTTACCGTATTGCGTTATCCTTGCCTAAGGTTTTCGGTTTGGATGAGGAGGATCGCATCCGCTCGGTTGTGACCGGAAACCCTGTGCGCAGTGATATCGCTGCTTTGTCGCATCAGGCCTACAAAGCACCAGATTCAAGTGGCGAAGGTTCTTTTAATATTCTTGTTTTGGGTGGCTCTCAAGGGGCGCAGGTCTTCTCTGATGTGTTGCCGTCTGCTTTGGCGCTGATCCCCGAGAGCTTGCGGCAAAAGCTTTTCATTGTTCAGCAATGTCGCGAAGATGATATTGAGCGTGCGAAAAGCAAGTATCAGGAAATCGGCTGTGCCGATCATGTTGTTTTAAAAACGTTTATCGATAATATCGCCGATGAATTATCAAAGGCTCATTTGTTGATTGGCCGCTCAGGGGCGAGTACCGTCGCCGAGGTTGCCACGGCCGGTCGCCCTGCGATTTTTGTTCCCTATCCGCATCATGCTGACCAACAGCAAAAGATGAATGCGCTGACTATTGCTGAGAAGGGCGGTGCGTGGATCATGGAAGAGGGCAAGGATTTTACTGCCGAGACTTTGGCTCAGCGTTTGGAGATTATGATGAAAACGCCGCAGACCTTGTTTGAGGCCGCGGAGAAAGCGAGAGGCTGCGGTCGCCCTGATGCTGCGCGTAAGCTCGGTAATCTGGTCACGGCTGTTGCTGAAGGGTGGGATCAAGACCCGTCTATTTTGGATATGATGAAAGGCAATCAAGCATGAAGAAAATGCCATTAGAAATTGGGACGATCCACTTTGTCGGGATTGGCGGCATTGGTATGAGCGGGATTGCAGAGGTTCTGCATAATCTTGGCTATAAGGTGCAGGGATCTGACCTGAGCGAGAACGCTAATGTTGAGCGTTTGAAGGCGCAGGGCGTACGTGTTGTGCTCGGCCATAGTAAGGAAAATGTTTACGACGAGGACGGAATGCCATCTTCCGTTGTCGTGATTTCTTCAGCGGTCAAGGATGATAATGTTGAACTGCAAACAGCCAGAGAGCTGCGTCTTCCTGTTGTTCGCCGTGCAGAGATGCTGGCGGAGCTGATGCGTTTGAAATGGTCTGTCGCGGTTGCGGGAACGCATGGCAAGACGACGACAACGTCACTTGTAGGAACAATATTGGAGGCTGCAGGCTATGACCCCACTGTTATTAATGGCGGGATTATTAACTCTTACGGCACCAACACCAGAATGGGGCAGAGTGACTGGATGGTCGTCGAGGCAGATGAAAGTGATGGAACGTTCACGCGCTTGCCTGCAACGGCTGCCGTGGTAACAAATATTGATCCAGAGCATCTCGATTTTTACGGCAAGTTCGACCATGTGAAACTGGCGTTTCAGCGTTTCGTTGAAAACTTGCCTTTCTATGGTTTTGCCGCACTTTGTACGGATCACCCTGTCGTGCAGGCGCTCGTGCCGAAGCTAAGGGATAAGCGCATCGTGACTTATGGTTTTAATGCGCAAGCTGATATCCGTGCTATGAATATAGAAACCGCCCCTGATGGGACGCGTTTTGATGTGCGCGTGAAAGAATGGCTCAGCGGGGATGATAACGCGACATCCAATCGCCATGAGGCGGAACGTATGATTGAGGGGGTGACCTTGCCGATGCTGGGTGACCACAATGTGCAAAATGCTCTGGCTGCGATTGCTGTGGCCGTAGAAATGGGCGTTGAAGATGCATTGATCCGCAAAGGTCTGGCTCAGTTTTCAGGAGTGAAGCGCCGTTTTACAACAACTGGTGTTGTGAACGGTGTGCGTATTATTGATGATTACGCCCACCATCCGGTTGAGATTAACGCCGTTCTAAAGGCGGCAAGACAAGGGGTCTCAGCAACGGGCGGTAAAGTGATCGCGGTTATGCAGCCGCATCGATACACAAGGCTACAATCGCTTTTTGAGGATTTCTGTCACTGTTTTAATGATGCTGATCTGGTGTACATCGCCGATGTTTATGAGGCCGGAGAAACGCCGATTGAAGGGGCGGATAAACCGTCTTTGGTTAAAGCATTGCAAACCCACGGTCATAACGGAGCGCATATGCTTGAAAGCCGCGAGGCATTAGCGCCATTGATCGCCGATATTGCAGAAGATGGTGACTTCGTCGTTTGTATGGGCGCTGGCTCTATTTCAAAATGGGCGGGCGATCTGCCTCAGGAATTAAAGGCTTTAAAGGCAAGTGCGAAAAAAGCATAATAATAAGAAGAAAAAAAGCTGGGGAGTGCGACATGGCTTTTGCTAAAAATGCCAGTGAATTGATTATGAAACTGCCTATGGTGCGCGGGCGCTACACGCCCTTTGCTCCGATTGGAGAGAGCAGCTGGTTCCGTGCGGGCGGTGTCGCCGAGATTTTATATAAGCCTGCTGACCGTGAAGATTTGGCACAGTTTCTAAGCGCCTGCCCCGATGACGTTCCGATTACAGTGCTTGGTGTTTGCTCGAATGTGATTATTCGTGATGGTGGTATTCCAGGGGTTGTGATCCGTATGGGACGTGATTTTTCTGGTGTGGAGCAAGAAGAGGGCGCAAGACTTTTTGTCGGATCGGCGACTCTTGACCTCAATGTTGCTATGAGCGCACAACGTCATGGAATTGCGGGGCTGGAGTTTTTCGCAGGCATTCCCGGCACGATTGGCGGCGCTTTGCGTATGAATGCAGGGGCGTATGGAACCGAGACGTGTGATGTTTTAGTGGAGGCCGAGGCTCTTACGCGTGACGGTCAGGTCGTCAGACTCAAGCCAGACCAGAAAGACGGCCCAGACACAATGGTCATGACATATCGTCATAATTCAGCTAGCCCTGATTTAATTTTTACGGGTGCGCTATTACAAGGTGAATATGGTGATGCTGCGAAGATCGAAAATCACATTACAGAGATTAAACAGCGTCGCGCGGATACGCAGCCTGTGCGCGCGCGAACGGGTGGCTCGACCTTCGCCAACCCTTTGCCGAGTGAGCTGGAAGAGGCAGGTCTGGAAGAGGGCATAAAGACATGGCAATTGATTGACCGCGTTGGTGGCCGGGGCTTCCAGATTGGCGGGGCGCAAATGTCGGAAAAGCACTGCAACTTTATGATTAATACCGGTGAGGCATCTGCGGCTGATCTTGAGAATTTGGGTGAGGAAATGCGCCGTCGTGTTTTTGAGGAAACGGGCTTGCGTTTGCGCTGGGAAATTCGTCGTCTTGGCGATTTGCGAGTGGATCTTCCTGTGAATGAAGCGTTCAAACTGGATGAATATTCCCATTCAGCCGGGAAGGCATAAGCGATAAGAGGGATATTGGTATGGTAAAAACAGTGGCTCTTCTCTCTGGCGGGTGGTCTGCGGAACGCGAGGTGTCTCTTGAGAAAACACAGGCTGTGCAGATAGCTCTGGAAGAGGCTGGTTATGAGGTCCGCCTTGTTGATGTAAGCAAAGACCTTGCTAAATTGATGAAGGCTCTAACGCCAAGACCTGATGTCGTGTTTAATAATTTATATGGGCGTGGCGGTGAAGATGGGGTTATTCAGGGTGTTCTTGAGGTGTTGGGTCTACCCTACACGCATTCCGGTGTGACGGCCTCTGCTATTGCGATGGATAAGCCCTTGACCAAAAAACTTGCTACAAGTGCGGGTGTGCGCTCTGCGCCTTATGCTGTGTTATCACCAAAGGCCGTCGAGGCTTGTCTGCGTGGTAAGGCATTTCCTATTGATTTTCCTCTGGTTCTTAAACCTGCTTGCGAAGGCTCCAGTGTCGGTGTGGCAATTGTGAGAAGTGCTGAGGATTGTGAGCGTCTGACGCTTGATTACAAAGGTGATGTTTTAGTTGAAGGCTATATCGCAGGTAAAGAGCTGACTGTCGCTATTCTTGATGGCAAGTCACAGGCTGTGACCGAGATCACAAGTGAAAGCGGATTTTTTGACTATGAAGCCAAATATAAGGTGTCGTCAACTCGCTATGACTTGCCGGCTTCTATTGATGAGAGCATATACAATCAAGCGTTGAAAGCGGCAGAGACAGTTTATAAAACATTGGGTTGTTCGGGGCTGGCGCGATGCGATTTTCGTTATGATGAGGCTCAAGGTGAAGAGGGGCTTTACCTGCTTGAAATCAATACGCAGCCTGGTTTAACCCCGCAATCTATTGCCCCTGCGCAAGTGATTTATAACGGTATGAGCTTTTCCAAGCTATGTGCTCATTTGGTGGAGAGTGCGAAATGTCATGGTTGAACCGAAAGTCCGGACGCCAGAAAAAACCCGGGCAGACAGGGCTTGCGGATAGAATTTTGCGTCTGCGTCGGCTTTTGCCTTGGTTTGCGGGTGTTATTATTCTGATATGGCTGCTGTCATGGCTGTGGTTAGGCGGATTTATTGATCGCGGATTAAATTGGGCGCAGGCGCAATTTTATGAGCTGAGCGCTCAAAATGGATTCGCTATTGAAGACATAGCGATTGAGGGAATTACCTATACCGACAGTGCGGCTGTTAAGGCGTTGTTGAATATAAGAGAGGGAGAGTCGATTTTTGCTCTTGATCCATTATCGGCGCAATCATTGATTGAGCAAATTTCATGGGTGAGCTCGGCTCAGATATCGCGGCAATTGCCTAGCCGTATTTATGTGCGTATCGAAGAGCGCTTGCCTGTGGCTTTTTATCAAGATAATGCTGGTGCTGTCTATGTCGTTGATCCTGAAGGGGTGAAGCTGACATCGGAAAACCTGTCTCGTTTTGCGGGAGGGGAAGGGCTTCAGAAAAAGCTGACATTTTATGGTGCGGGCGCGCGTGAGCATCTATGGTCTTTGCTACAGCTTCTGGCGGCAGAGCCAGATGTGTATGGCCAGCTCAGCGGTGCGGCTTATATCGCTCAACGCCGCTGGGATCTGCTTAGTGTCGGTGGTATCCGCATCCAACTCCCTGAAGAAGACCCGGGCTTTGCATTGCGTCGTCTGGCGCTGGCGGATGCACAAAACCATATCTTAAGGCGTAAATTAGAACGTATCGATCTGCGCCAGCCAGACCGTATGATTTTACAAACGGCGCGCGGCAATGTGGAGGATCTTATTCCGCTCTTGTCCGATCCACGCGAAGCACGCTAGACTATTTTTATGAGTCATACGAAAGCCAAACAAAAACATCTTCCCAAAGGCACTGTCTTTGCTGCTCTTGATATCGGGTCGCAAAAAATTGCCTGCTTTATTGTGCGCGTCACTGATGATGATGGCGCGATGGAAGTTGTCGGTGTCGGCTATCAGGCGGCACAGGGGATTAAGGCCGGCACGATCATGGATATTGACCGTGCCGAGGGTGCGATCCGTAAAACCGTCCATGCGGCCGAGAATATGGCCGCCGAGACAATGAAGGGGTATCCTTTGCGTGATATTATCCTCAATGTTCCTGCTGTTCACTGTAAAACAGACTTTATTCCCGTGGATGTACAGGTTTCAGGTCAGGACGTAACTGATAATGATGTGCGCCGCGCTATTGTTCGCGGGCAGGATCAGGCCTTAAAGCAAAAGCTGAGCTCTGCGCGCAAAAGTCATGAAGCAGATGAGGATCAGCAAACTGTCGGCGATGCCTATGAATTGATACATACAATTCCGGTTGGTTATTCACTTGATGGTAAAACGGGTATTGAAGAGCCGCGTGGAATGTTCGGTAAAGAGTTGGGTGTAGATGTGACGGTGGTGCGCGCCGATAACAATGCGTTGCGCAATATTGCCAATTGTGTCGAGCGCTCGCATCTCGATATTACAGGGGCTTGCGTTGATTCTTATGCCTCTGGGCTTGCGTGTCTGGTCGAAGATGAGCTGGAGCTTGGATGCACGGTTATTGATATCGGCGGCGGTACAAGTTCTATTTCTGTCTTCCAAGGCGGCAACTTGATTTATGCCTCGGCTA
>CAXGMH010000039.1:0-19149 GCA_964010795.1 uncultured Alphaproteobacteria bacterium | reverse complement strand
GAACAAGGCTTCTTCTACGGCAGAGTTACCGCCGCCGACAATTGCGACGTGCTGGTCACGGAAGAAGAAACCATCACAAGTCGCACAGGCAGAAACACCGTATCCCGTTAACTCTTTCTCTCCCGGGATATTGAGCCAACGCGCCTTTGCGCCAGTAGCGATAATGACTGTCTCTGCAACAAACTCAGCGCCGGACTCGGCTTTTGCTACAAAAGGACGTTTCGTTGTGTCGAGATCGACAATCATGTCATGAATGAGCTTTGTGCCGACATTTTCGGCCTGTGCCTTCATTTGTTCCATAAGCCATGGGCCTTGGATAGGATCGGCAAATCCCGGATAGTTTTCAACATCAGTTGTAATTGTAAGCTGTCCACCCGGCTCACGCCCGGTAACCATAATAGGTTCGAGGTTGGCGCGCGCAGCGTAAATGGCTGCGGTGTAACCGGCTGGTCCTGACCCGATAATAAGTACTTTTGTTTTATGTGTCTCGCTCATGATATTTGTCTTCCTTTGTCTAATAAAGTCGCTGTTATTGTCTATGTCTAATCCCTCATTCGCCCCGAATGCGTGATAGGTTACGCTGTGTCGAGAAGCTTTTTAATCGCTGCGGCTGCGACGGCGGCGTCATCGAGAGGCTTTTCAAGGGTGTTATAATGGAATTTTGGAGCCTGCGGATCAAGTCTTTGCGCATATCCGCCCTCATAAATTTTTGAATAAAAGCGATCGAATTTATCGGATTGCCCTGAAATGTGAAAAATAGAGACGGGTTTTCCGCTTGAACAGCTTTCGGAAATCATTGAGACAGAATCACTGGTCACAAGAATATGGCTGGCCGCATCCATCATGCCGAAAAGCGGATTGGGGCTTTGTCCGTCCCATATATAGAATTGTTTCTCTCCTACCAGGGCATCTTTGATGCTTGAGATCACTGTATCTTCTGTGCGGCGGGAGGGGGTGATTATAATCGAGCCGTTCCAGCTTCTGAGGATTTTTATAAGGTTCTGGGTGTCATCGCTTCTGAAATTATGTGTCTTGCTGCGCCCTCCCAAAAGGACAGCCAGTCTCGGCTCGGCCATAGCGGCAAGCTCGGGGAAGTCATTGGCGCAGCCATTTATGAATGCAGGGCTGATGCGGTTCGGGCTGCCGATGACCTGCGTTGTATTCTCCGTATTGAGGCGGTCATGAGCGGGTGCGATGACAAGATCGAATTTTCTGGCAAAGCTGGCATTAATGGGCTTTTGGATGAACACAGCTTTTGCCTTCATCTTTTTTTTGAGCGCAATTGCCGGGGCAATGGCTTTACGTCCGGCTGCGATAATAAGGTCGTAATGTTTGTTGCCGGGGATGTGGGGGGTGAGGGCGCAAAGGCTTCCCCAGCCTAGAAAAGGAGAGAGCCAGCGCCATGGCGCACGCATTTTAAAGTTGTGATGGTCGAAAGGAAGGCCAAGCTGTTCCAAAACGCCTAAACACTGGTTCTCTGTGCCTTTTAGTCCATCTTCGACCAGAAGCAGAATATTCATTTTTTTATTTCTCTTTTTTTCTGTCATAAAATACTTGCTTTCGTGCGCGCGCAACATTATACCAAGGTCTTGCATTTTTTTAGTAGAAAAAGAACAAGAATGATCTAATTCATCTTTAAGTAAGAAATAGAGGAAAACAATGAGCAAAGCAAAGCTTGATCGTATTGATCGTCGTATTTTAAGTGACCTGCAGGAAAATGGTCGTATAACAAATGTTGAATTGGCAAAGAATGCCGGTATTTCAGCACCACCTTGCTTGCGCCGTGTTCGCGCATTAGAAGAGCTGGGCTTTATCGAAGGATATCATGCAGAGTTGAATGCGTCTGCTCTTGGGTACGGCATTTCGGTTTTTGCGAAGGTAGCGCTTGAAGACACGTCAGAGCATGACTTGCAAGATTTTATCGAAGCTGTGCGTGAGATGGAAGAAGTGCGTGAGAGCTATTTCATCGCAGGGGACTCAGACTTCATGCTGAAGATCATCGCCAAAGATTGGGACGCGTATCAGTCTTTTGTGACTCAAAAGCTGACGGCGATCGAAAATGTACGTTCGGTCAAATCGTCCCTGATTATGAAACGCAATTTCAAAAAGCCGTCCGTTCCCGTTGATATAGATTAACATATCATCCACCTGGCTGAATATCATTCAAAGCGCTGGCAACCGTATGAGAGGTTTCCAGCGTTTTTGATATTTGCTGGGTGTAAGAGCCGCCAGACATGATCCCTGCCGTGAAAACAGCCATATACCCTAAAACGAATAGGGCAAAGAAGATGTTAATGCGGGAAATTGCTTTTCTTAATGTTTTCATGTGAACCTCGTAACTGTTGTTTACAAGGTTTACATATGCATTAAGCGTGCCAGTTTATGTGAAAACCTGTCTTACCTATAGACGATCTCAAGAATTTCGTAATCGACAGACCCTTTTGGCGTGCGTACTTCAACAGAATCGCCGACTTTCTTGCCGATCAAGGCGCGTGCGACAGGCGAAGAAATAGCAAGTTTGCCGCTATCGATATCGGATTCCTCGTCGCCCACGATCTGATAAGTTTTTTCTTCATCGGTTTCCTCATCGACAATGGTGACAGTAGCGGCAAATTTAACCGTATCACCGGAAATTTTGGCCGGATCAATAATCTCAGCCATAGATAAAATCGCTTCTACTTGCTCAATACGTCCTTCGATAAAGCTCTGCTGTTCACGTGCAGCATGATATTCGGCGTTTTCCGACAGGTCGCCATGCTCTCTGGCCTCGGCAATTGCTTGAATAACATTCGGTCGCTGAGTGTGTTTCAAGTCTTTGAGTTCTGCTTCAAGATCGTCAAATCCGGATTTGGTCAAAGGTATTTTATTCATAAGCGACGCCGCCTTTTGTTTTCGTTTTCTCTGTTCGTTAAAATAAAAATAACCCGCGCAATATTGGTGCAGCGGGCATTCTTCATTTATAGTCACTCTTATATATCGGGTCAAGTTCTGCTGTTTTAAATATAGTGGAATAAAAAACTACGAGTTTGACATATTTGCATCTCTCTTTTATAGTCTCATTGGAATTATATATAGGAGATAGTTTGCATGGGTAAAAAAGTGTCAAAATGGCGTATCGAAGAAGCGTATAGTCAATATTTAGAGGACAGCAGAACGCCGCAAGCGTTGAAGCACGCAGTCGGTGGCTATAGTGGCGTGAATACTGCTCTTAAGGAATTGTTCTCTCATACTGCGCGAGGAGACAATAATGAAGCGCGTACCCAAATAAGAATGATGACGGTTATCACGCGCCTAGAAGAGACAGGATTTAACTTTGCCCCGTCTTCGCCCAAGGAAATAGCTAAAGAGGTTCATGAGCGTGCGCGAGAGGTTTCAGGCCGGAGCTACAGGCGCTCATAAGCATTCGAGGATCTGTGGCTGTTTCAAGAGCGCGGATCTTCTGTGATTTCTTTACTTTTCGCTCTTGCGCTCTACGCTTGTTTCCTTTACCAAATAATTCTCAGTGAACATCAACCACTGAGAGTTTTATGCCAAAAAGAACTGATATTTCCTCAATCTGTATTATAGGTGCCGGCCCAATTGTTATTGGTCAGGCTTGTGAATTTGACTATTCCGGAACGCAAGCGTGTAAGGCTTTGCGTGAAGAGGGGTACAGGATTGTTTTGGTGAACTCTAATCCGGCTACGATCATGACCGATCCGGAAGTAGCCGATGCGACTTATATCGAGCCGATAACACCGGGCGTTGTGCGCCGTATCCTGGAGAAAGAAAGACCGGATGCTTTGCTGCCGACAATGGGTGGACAGACAGCTTTGAATACGGCGCTTGCCTTGGCTGAAGACGGTACGCTTGAGCGTTTAGGCATTGAGCTGATCGGTGCGAACCGCGAAGCCATCGAAAAGGCGGAAGACCGCCAAAAATTCCGTGACTGTATGGATGAGCTGGGGCTTGAAAGCCCGCGTTCGGCTGTGGTGCATTCTATGGATGAGGCATGGAAGGCGCTGGATGAAACAGGCTTGCCTGCAATTATTCGCCCGTCCTTTACACTTGGGGGCACAGGTGGCGGGATTGCCTATAATCGTGAAGAGTTCGAACGCATTGTGCGTGAGGGGCTCGATGCGTCACCTGTCAATGAAGTGTTGATTGATGAGAGTCTTTTGGGCTGGAAAGAATATGAGATGGAGGTCGTGCGCGACCGCAATGACAATTGTATCATCATCTGCTCGATCGAAAATATCGACCCGATGGGTGTGCATACAGGAGATTCGATCACCGTCGCACCTGCGCTGACACTGACCGATAAAGAATACCAGATCATGCGTACAGCTTCTCTTGAGGTCTTGCGCGGTATCGGCGTAGAGACGGGGGGATCGAATGTTCAATTCGGGGTGAATCCTGAAAATGGCCGCGTGGTCGTAATCGAGATGAATCCAAGAGTAAGCCGCTCTTCGGCGCTGGCATCCAAGGCAACGGGATTCCCGATTGCCAAGGTCGCGGCTAAACTGGCGGTTGGCTATACTCTGGACGAGTTGGATAACGATATTACGGGCGGAAAAATGCCTGCTTCCTTCGAGCCGAGCATTGATTATATCGTCACGAAAATTCCGCGTTTTGCGTTCGAGAAATTCAAGGGTGCAGATAATACTCTGACAACGGCAATGAAATCCGTGGGTGAGGCAATGGCGATTGGCCGCTCCTTCGAAGAATCCTTACAAAAAGCTTTGCGCTCTTTGGAAAAAGGTTTGAACGGACTTGACCCGATCTCATTGGGCGCAGAAGAGCCAGAGCCGGATCAGATCCGCGCGGCACTTTCACGGCCGACACCAGCCAGATTGCTCTTTATTGCGCAGGCTATGCGTCACGGCATGAGCAACGCAGAAATACAAAGCATCACGAAATTTGATCCATGGTTCCTTGATCGTCTGCGCAGCATTGTCGATATGGAAGCGCAAATCAAAGACCGTGGTCTGCCAAAGACAAGAGAAGGCTGGATGGAGATTAAGCGCAAAGGATTTTCGGATAAATCTCTTGCGAATCTTTTGAATGTCAGCGAGACGTCGGTGCGTGATGTGCGTTTGATGCATGATGTGCGTCCTTGCTTTAAGAGAGTCGATAGCTGTGCTGCCGAGATTCCATCTCTCACGCCTTATATGTATAGCTGTTATGAGGGCAATGGTTCTTTTATTCCGCAATCAGAGATCGCACCTTGCGATAAGGAAAAGATCGTTATTCTCGGCTCTGGTCCGAACAGGATTGGTCAAGGTATCGAGTTCGATTATGCCTGTGTTCATGCTGCTTATGCGCTCAAAGAGGCCGGCTATGAGACCATCATGGTGAATTGTAATCCAGAGACTGTTTCAACCGATCCGGATACGTCCGACCGCCTTTACTTCGAACCATTGACAGGTGAAGATGTGTTGGAGCTGATTGAGGCCGAGGGCCCAATCAAAGGCGTGATCGTTCAGCTTGGCGGGCAAACGCCGCTTAAGCTTGCACGCTACCTGCAAGAGCACGATATCCCAATCCTTGGGACAGACCCGGATGCGATTGATTTGGCCGAAGACCGTGAACGTTTCAAAGAAATCTTGAACAAGACAAAACTGCGCCAGCCTGAGAACGGGCTTGCGCGCTCTTTGGAAGAGGCACGTGAAGAGGCCGGGCGTATCGGCTTCCCGCTTGTGATCCGTCCGTCTTATGTGCTTGGTGGTGCTGCGATGCAGATCGTCTATTCTATGGATGCGCTGGAGCAATATATGAGCACAGCCGTTCATGTTTCCGGCGATAGCCCCGTGCTTCTCGACCATTACCTCTCAGGCGCGATTGAGGTGGATGTTGACGCGCTTTGTGATGGCAAAGATACATATGTTGCAGGGATTATGGAGCATATCGAAGAGGCTGGTGTGCATTCTGGTGACTCGGCCTGTGTTTTGCCGCCGCATTCTTTGCCATACCGTACGGTGCGCGAGATTGAGCGCCAGACGATTAAACTGGCGAAGGCTCTTAAGGTTGTCGGCCTTATGAATATTCAATTTGCGCTCAAGCGCAATCGTGATAGCGGCGATTTTGATATCTATATTCTCGAGGTCAACCCAAGAGCGTCTCGTACAGTACCGTTTGTAGCAAAGGCAACAGGTGTGCCTTTGGCGAAGCTGGCGGCGCGCGTGATGGCGGGAGAGAAGATCGCAAGCTTTAAGGATATGCTCGAGGAAGGCATGATGCCCGATCACACTGCTGTGAAAGCGCCAGTCTTCCCGTTCAGCCGTTTCCAAGGTGTTGACACACTTCTCGGTCCTGAAATGAAATCAACGGGCGAAGTTATGGGGCTTGACCGTAACACGGCGCACGCTCTTGCGAAATCACAGCTTGCCGCGGGGACTTTGCTACCCAAGGAGGGAACGATCTTTGTGTCCGTTCGTGATGCGGATAAGCCTGCATTGCTTGATATGGCGCGTGACCTTCTCGATATGGGCTATAAGCTGATTGCAACAGGCGGTACGGAAAGCTTCCTCAAAGAGCGTGGAATCACGGTAACCAAAGTTAATAAGGTGATGGAAGGCCAGCCACATATCGTTGATGCGATTATCAATGGTGAGGTCAAAATGCTGATTAATACAACCACACCGGGTTCTCAAACGATTAAGGATAGCTTCTCTATTCGCCGCGAAGCATTGATGCATAAAATCCCTAGTTATACCAATATGGCTGCAGCCAAGGCTGCGATACAGGCTATGCGGGCGGTCAAGGCTAAGGAAATTACAGTGCATCCGCTTCAAGACTATTTCCCGGATGCGGCCAAATCCAAGGCTGATGCGGCTTAGTTTTTAACTCTCGGTGTTTACAAAGATGCTAGAAATTCCGGGACAGTTTGAGTGGCTTGCCCGTGGATATGCTCGGCAAATTGTGGTGAAGCCATTGAGGCTTCAAGGTTTAGCTCTACCGTGTGGGCTCCACCCATGCGCGCTTCTTGGACAAAACCTGCGGCAGGATAGACCTGACCTGATGTGCCAATCGCGATAAAGAGGTCACAGCCCAGAAGTTTGTCAAAGATTGTTTCCATGTCCAATGGTATTTCGCCGAACCAGACGACATGGGGGCGTAGTGTCCCTTTGCTTTCGCAGTGGGGGCAAGCATTATTCTTGCCAAGGTTGTCATGAATAGGGCTTATGGCAGGACAGGCAGTGCATTGTGCCTTAAGGAGCTCCCCATGCATATGATGGACTTGCTTTGAACCGCCAAGCTCATGCAAATTGTCGATATTTTGCGTAACGAGAAAGGTGTCGGGGTGACGTGATTGCAGCTCGGCAATGGCTTTATGTGCGGCATTGGGTTGAACCTCGCCACTGAGAAGTTGCGCGCGGCGCTGATTGTAAAAATCATGGACGAGGGCAGGGTTGCGTGCAAAGCCTTCGGGTGTTGCCACATCTTCGATACGGTGGTTTTCCCATAGTCCGTTCTGGTCGCGAAATGTCTTTACGCCACTTTCTGCAGATATGCCAGCTCCCGTCAAAATAACGATCGATCTATATTTCGAGCCAGACACTAAGCCGCTCCATTGGGTGGTTTCGGTACGTCTGTGCGCCCACCGTCAATAACGGTTAATCGTGCTGGGCCGTTCTTGGACAGGATGTGACGGTGAAGTTCTATTTCTCCGTTTTGCAATAAAACAGCCGGGGTGATCTGAAACCGGTAAGTGGGGTGGAGGGGCTGCCAGATCACACAATTGGAATCATTATAAAAGCATTCCAGCAAGTGATTTATATACTCATATTTGTATTTTTCACGGGATCTGTCGAATTGCTGTTTAGGGCCCTTTTTTTCGCCTGATGTGTGGAAAAAGAAAAGAGGGGCATAGTTTTTTGTGTTGATTGACCATGGCAAGAGCCATGTCAGCCCATCTATGCGCCTTGAGGTGTCATTAATCCTCAAGATAAGCACTTCGAGGCCAATGTTATCTGTTAAGCGGCCGACAACTTCGGCTTCGGATGCTGCCGGTAAGCTTTCGGTGTTTTTGTGTCCTTCTGTGCAGGGGATAAAATTGCCAAAATTTTCCGGCTGATCGAACATAGGCTCAAAGCGCTTTTTCAAGGCTTCAACTTCAGACACGGCGATAGAATATCCTGTTGCTGGCGTTTTCATAAGTCTTTTGTAGCGCGGCATTACGAAAAGAACAAGTTTTGATTTTTATCGCGCTATCTAGGCTGCTTTTTTCGAGGCCTTATCCATGAGGGCCACAAAACGGTCAAACAGGTAATGGCTATCCATAGGGCCGGGGGAGGCCTCGGGATGGTGTTGAACGGAAAAGACAGGCTGTCCTTCGACGCGAAGGCCTTCATTCGTGCCGTCAAAAAGCGATGTATGCGTTACTTTTACGCCTTCGGGAAGGCTGTTTTCCAGAACAACAAAGCCGTGATTTTGTGATGTGATTTCAACCTTGCCTGTCTCGATATCTTTGACAGGGTGGTTCGCACCGCGATGGCCAAGTCCGAGCTTTTCAGTTTTACCGCCAAGTGAAAGCGCCAGAAGTTGATGTCCTAGACAAATGCCGAAAATCGGCAAGCCTGTTTTTATCAGCTCATTAATGACAGGCACTGCGTATGCGCCCGTCGCGGCCGGATCTCCGGGGCCGTTGGACAGAAACACGCCGTCAGGCTGGAGGTTCAAAATATCCTGCGCCGTTGCAGTCGAGGGAACAACGGTAACTTTGCAACCCGCAGAGGCAAGGCAACGGAGGATGTTACGCTTTGCTCCGTAATCAATGGCAACGACATGGTGCTTTGGCGAGGTTTGTTGACCGTATCCTGTGCCCATTGTCCATAGTGTTTCATCCCAGCTGTAGACTTCGGTGCAGCTGACATCCTTTGCGAGGTCTAATCCTTTAAGCCCAGACCACTCTTGTGCCATTTTCACAGCTGCGTCCGCATCAATCTGATCGGCGCTATCGGCGTGGATCAAAACGCCCTTTGGTGCGCCAAGATCGCGAATGCGAATGGTCAAAGCCCGCGTATCAATATCGCAGATGCCGGGAATATTGTGATTGGTTAGCCATTGCGTGAAGCTTTGATCGTCGCGCCAATTTGACGGTGTTGTTGGGTATTCCCTTGTAATCAGGCCTCTTGCGGCGGGGGTCACAGTTTCAATATCTTCGACATTGGTGCCTGTATTTCCGATATGGGGGAAAGTGAATGTAATGATCTGTCCGGCATAACTCGGGTCGGTCAAGATCTCTTGATATCCCGTCATGCTCGTATTGAAGCAAATTTCGGCAACATTTTGCGTTTTTGCCCCGAAACCGCGCCCCCAAAAAAGGGTGCCGTCCTCAAGTGCTAAAAGAGCAGTTGCGTTTTGTGGGATATGTGTTTTATTTTGTGTAGCAGTATGTGACATCAAAATCGTATAAAACTGTAATTCACCTAAGAAAGCAACCCAAATGTCAGAAAATTCTTCTCTTTTACGCGAAAAAATTAAGCAGGCTCAAAAAGAGGCCATGATTGCTAAGGATCAGACCAAGCTTTCTACGGTTCGTTTGATAATGGCAACGTTGAAAGACCGTGACATTCAGGCACGCAGCAAGGGTGTAACAGACGGTATTGAAGAGACCGAAGTTTTATCTATGCTTCAAAGCATGATTAAGCAGCGCCATGATTCTGTGAAAATGTATGAGCAGGGTGGTCGTCCAGAGTTGGCTGAGCGTGAACAGGCGGAAATTCGAGTGATCGAAGGGTTTTTGCCTCAGCAGCTTAGTGATGAAGAACTTACTGATGCGATCCGGTCTATTGTTGATGAAACAAATGCCGAGGGCATGAAAGATATGGGCAAGGTAATGGGTGTGTTGAAAACACGTTATGCTGGTCAAATCGACATGGGTAAGGCTTCCGCTGGTGTTAAAGCGGCGCTTAACTGATCTTAAATGGCGTTAGATTAAAACTCTTTCTTAAACCAGAATATCAAGGAACGAGCCGCGAGGCTGGTCGCCCATATCCGGCTTTTCGCTTGAAGCACTTTGTGCGACCTGGCGTTGTTCGTTAATCTTTTGAGCGGCCTGAGCGCTATCAGCCTGAACCTTTGGCTCAATCTTTTGATTTTCCGGCTTGCTCTGCGGGTCAAATGTCGCAAGAGTTTTCTCTTTTTGAACAGGCGATCCTGCTACGCTGTTTAGTAAATTGTTAGGTGAAATCTGCATTTCAGTCCTTCCCTTGGTACATCTCTATATATAATAAGATATCGTATGGGCGTTAACAAGTGTTTAAGATTTAATGCTCTTTAAATAAGTAATAAATGCATCTTATTTTTTAACAAAATGGTAACGATTTTCCGATAATCTCAATACTAGTGCATGAAGTGGGGACTTCAGGCGCGTTGAAAATTGGCGTGGGGTATACAGGCCAACAACGACTGTAAAAACAAAAAGAAGAAAAAGGGTCGTCTGTAAATAAAGACGTGTAGGGCAAAAAAATGATAATGGGTAACAATCTTAGCGCAGAATTTGACGCATTTCTTGTAAAGCTACATGACGCACAATCTGTATTGAGCTTAGCGCGTGAAAGAACGCCGGATGCGTTTAAACAGCTTTCTGATATTATTGTCGATGCAATGGGTGGCCATATGAGCCATTCAGAGGCGGAGTTGGCGGCAGATATTCTTGTCGATCTGGCGAAGAAGCTCCAAAAGACTTTGAGAAAGGGCTTGGCTGCAAGGCTGGCTCATATTGAGAAACTGCCTCTCAGACTGGCTTTGTATCTGGCCAATGATGATATTGAGGTTGCTGAATCATTTCTCGAAAACTCACCAGCGCTCAGTGATATGGATCTTTACTATATCGCGCAAGGACAAGGGCCTGGACATTGGGCGGCAATTGCCAAACGTAAGAATCTGGCGCCTGAGGTTATTAACTTGTTGGCTGAAAAATATGAGTATTATACGTCTCGTAATCTTTTAAATAACAAAGAGATCGACTTGACGATCAAGGCGCTTAATACGCTTAAAAATTTCGTAAGCGAGAACAAAGACCTTATAAAAGAGTTTGTTCAGCGTCAGGAAATCACTCATACGATGGTTACCGAGTTGTATTGGCAAGTCAATGTTGAAGAGCGCCAGATGATCGCATCCTTGTGTGCGCCTGAGCTCGTGCCCGATGATGTTGACGCAGCTTTACAAGATACAATTACCGATTTCCAGAACATGACTTTTGGTTCGTTAACGATTACTGCTACTATGCAGGATATGGCGCAAAAGACTCATGAGCGTGGAATGCTTAACCTCAATAAGTTGATTGCAACTTTGCGAGACGGCCAGATCGGTTTGTTCTATGCCATGTTTTCGGTTTATTCAGGTATTGAGCTGGATAATCTTGATCGTATTTTCATGGACAAGGACGGCAAGGCTTTGGCAATTGTCTGCAAAAATCTTGGTTTTGATCGTAGTGTTTTTGTAGCGTTTTTTGTACAAACGCGCAAAGCGAGACGTGTCAAAGAGGTGATGCAGCAAAATGCTCTTTATAAGGCTCTTGCGTTCTTTAACAAGATCACACAGGCCGAGGCACAGCAATTGGTCAGCGCTGTTATCAAGAGCGCATCATAAAGCCTTTTATTAAGCCGCTTTTGTTTGAGCATCTTCCAATGCTTTCAGGCCGGGCAGGGTTTTGCCTTCGATCATTTCCAGAAAAGCGCCACCAGCCGTGGACAGGTAGCTGAATTTATCCGCTACACCTGCGTGAGCCAGAGCTGCTGCTGTGTCTCCGCCACCTGCGACACTTGTGAATAGGCCATTTTGCTGTGTCAGTGCTGCTGCATGAGAGGCCACAACGCAAGTTGCCTCATCAAAGGGGTGCACCTCAAAGGCTCCGAGCGGGCCGTTCCATAGCAATGTTTGTGTCGTGTTGAGCACCTGGTTGATATGAGCAACGGAGTCCGGCCCGAGATCAAGCGCCATCTCATCTTCTTTGATATCATCAAGCGCACAATCGCGATAGGGCGCTCCGGCCTCGAAAGCAGTGGAGGCGCGTATATCTCGAGGCAATAAAAGAGTACAGTTTTCTGCTTTGGCTTTATCCATGATGGATTGTGCTGTATTGAGCATATCTTTTTCAACCAAAGAGCGCCCAAGATTATAGCCTTGCGCCATCAGGAATGTATTCGCCATCGCACCACCAAGAATAAGGGTGTCGACCTTTTCCACCATAGCGGTAAGCACATCGAGTTTGGTCGAGATTTTTGCCCCGCCGACAACTGCGGCAAGGGGGCGGTTTGGTGATGTTAAAACCTTATCCAGAGCCTCGATTTCACGCATTAAGCCAATACCTGCATAGCTTGGTAGTATTCTGGCCAGCCCTTCTGTCGAGGCGTGAGCGCGGTGCGAAACGGAAAAAGCGTCATTCACATAGATGTCGCCGAGCTCTGCCAGATGCTGGCAAAAAGAGATGTCATTGCTTTCTTCGCCTGCATAAAAGCGCATATTCTCAAGCAGAGCGACGCTGCCTTTTGAAAGCTTCGCAATGTGGTCTTTGAGGTCGCCTGAGCCGACTGGCTCTTCCAGAAATTCAACCAGCATTCCCCAGCTGGCTTCAAGCGCAGAGGGTAAGAAGTTTAGGGAGTAAGCCGGATCAGGCTTTCCTTTCGGGCGCCCAAAATGTGAAAGGATTAGAACTTTATCTGCCTTTTTGCTCAGATACTGAACACTTTCTCTGACGCGGTCTATTCTTGTGTGATCGCTTACGATTCCTTTTTCTGCGGGTACATTTAGATCAAGGCGGAGTAAGACAGTTTTACATGTAAAATCTTGGTTCTGTATAGATTGGATCGACATAGACGCTCCTTTGGGAATGATTGAATTTAGTGTATCGAGCGGGCGTTATCTGTTGCATCCAGCAATCTGGCGCGGATAGGCGGGTCACCGGCTGCGTGTCCCCCATCGGGGACGACAACAAGATCGGCCTCCGGCCAGTGTTTATGCAGACAATGTGCTGTGACAACCGGTGTAATCATGTCATAACGCCCTTGTACGATCACAGCCGGAATGTGACGGATGCGATCAATTTTCTTCAAGATACTGTTATCTTCGGAGATAACATGGTGTCTGAAATAGTGCGCTTCAAGCCTTGCTATACAAAGATTGTGCGCATCAAGCGCAGGGTCATAGCCATGCTGACCTTCGGGAAACATCATGGCACAACTTTCTTCGTAATGCGACCAGATGCGTGCGGCGGGCATATGGATATTCGGGTCGGGATGTGTCAAACGCTGGTAATAGGCGTTTAGGATATCATCTTGTTCATCATCTGGTAAAAATCCTTGGAAACGGCCATGTGCTTCAGGGAATACGGTTTTTATGCCGTGAATGAACCAATCAATTTCTTTTTGTTCCATCAAGAACACGCCTCGAATAATCATAGAAATACAGCGCTCAGGGTGTGTTACGGCATAAAGAAGAGCCAGTGTCGATCCCCAAGAGCCGCCAAAGACGTGCCATTTATCGATTTTCAAATGGTTACGTAAGGCTTCGAGATCGGATACAAGAGCATCAGGTGTATTGCCTTTTATACTTGCAAAGGGTTCTGATTTACCGCAGCCACGCTGATCGAGTAAAATGATGCGGTAAAAATCGGGATCGAAAAAACGGCGATGAGAAGGGGTTGAGCGTCCGCCAGGGCCGCCATGTAAAAATACGATTGGCACACCGTCAGGATTTCCGCATTGTTCCCAATACAATGTATGCCCGTTATCGACTTGTAGATAGCCGGAGGCGAAAGGATCAATTGGCGGATAAAGTTTGCGTAAAGCCATAGGGTTTTTATAATCCTCCCGTTTTTAAGTTGCAATTACCAATTTACATTTGGAAAGCGGTATCTATATTTCGTCCAGATTTTTAAAAATTAACGTGCATTTTTATCTTGATTTTAGAAATTAAATTATATATACAATTCTTGTGAAGAAACTTAATGCTGCAAACATTTGTCTCATTCTTTCCCTTATCGGCTGAGCCAGCTCGCCGATAAGAATATTCCCCCACACCATATTTTCAGTTCAATTATCAATCCTTAAGAGGGCTAGCGCCCTATTTAGAAAGACCTATTATGCGAGAAGTAAACGATGTATCAACTGCGAGAATGCAATGTTTTAAAACAAATAGCCATGGTGTAGAGGCGATCATCTGTGTGCCGTTTAACAAAGCCTCTGGCAATGAATGGACGGCACATATGGTAGAATGCGACGCTCCCGACCGCAAGGCGGTTTGCCATGCGCTTGCTGGTTTTATAAAAAACGACTTTAGCCAAGGGCAGGATGCAACGGCGATTTGCGTTGCTTTCTTATATCCTGTGGGCATGGAGAGTGCTGCACGGGAGGTAGCGCGTCAATCCATTGTCGAGAAAATCCAATCGGAGTTTCAGTTTGTTCAAGGTGATGGTCTTACCAGACCGGATATCCGTTTGGTCGCGTAGAGAGGGTCGTATTGACCCCCGTGTTGAGCTTATTGTGTGAGTAAACGAATTTGCGCTTGATGATGGAGTTTTATCATCGGGCCGTAATAGTTTTCGATATAGCCTCGTACCTCGATGGTTTTATTCTGTAGCTGTGTCGGATCGAAATTGTGACGGCTCATCTCACGGCGTATATTGGACGGGATCATGACTGTGAAATCTTGACGCCAGTTATCGCCGAAATTGAGATAGGTATTACCGCCTATCGTTGAGACCGAGCGTATATCGCCGCGTATAATTTGCATCTTAAAGGTATCACTTGCGATGTTGTTTGCAGCCGGAGCAACAGTGAAGCCGTTCTCATCCGACCACAGACCAAGCTTTGCATCGCGAGCCATGATTTCCGCTTGCTGGAGGAGGTCTGCTGACTCTTGGTCTTTGAGATATTCATTCGGCCAGAAGAGAGCCAGCCCCTGTGCCAACATTGCTGCTTGTATCCATATATGCGGCTGGTCGGCTGTGACGAGCTGGGCGATGTAATGGCCAAAGCGGTTCTTTGGGGTTTCCTGAGAGCGGGCGGGGCGATAGATTTTCATGGACTGGCCGATGATATTGTCTTCTAGCCACTCAAAGGCCGAGCCTTGAGCGGATTGCGGTATGTGCAGACCGCTTAGGGATACAACACTCTGGTCAGAGAGCAAAAGTGTCTTATAATCTATAATCTGTGTTACCTTTGGCGCTGTTGCATTGCTGCTGTAGTTTTGAGATGGGAAGGCAATCTCTTGCGCTTGAGAAGGAAGAGCAGCTATAAAAGCAACGAAACAAACAAAGATGAGTTTTAAGATCATGAGAGTATCCATGCATGAATTGGCGATGTTTTTCAAGCGCGGGCTTCTGGGCGTTGCGGTTGTCACCTGTCTGAGCTTTGGCCTGAGCGCTTGCTCTGTTAATGAAGCAACAGGCGAGAAGCAATTCACGGCCTTTATGCCGGAAAGAGCAGAAGAGAGCCTTGGCGCAAGAGAGCATGAGAACATAACGGCGCAATTCGGTGTGGTTGAGGATGAACGTCTGCAAAAACTGGTGGATGAAATCGGTACGAGAATAACGCCCCACACAGAGCGCGAAGATGTGACTTACCGATTCACGATTTTGGATAGCGATATGGTCAACGCTTTTGCGCTACCGGGTGGGTTTATTTATGTTACGCGCGGGCTTATGGCTTTGGCGGGGGATGAGGCTGAACTGGCCTCTGTGATTGCTCATGAAATCGGCCATGTCACTGCGCGCCACTCTGCACAGCAGTTTAGCCGTAATTTACTGGCGAGTATAGGACTGACGGCTTTGTCTCTGGCGGTTGACGTGCCGGGGCTTGATAGTGCCGCATCGATTGGAACGGATCTTTATATGAAGTCTTATTCACGAAGTCATGAACATCAGGCTGACAGTCTTGGTATCGGATATCTGGCAAAGGCCGGTTATGACCCATATGCCTCTATGCGGTTTTTGACACAGCTTGAGCGCAACGGTCAGTTACAATCTTTGCTAACAGGCGAAGAGCGCAAGCCCTATGACTTTTTGTCAACACACCCACTAACTCCGAAACGTATTGCAGAGGCAAAAGAAATGGCAGCAGCATTGGCTGTGAACATGGAAATGCAGCCAAGAGTTGGCCGTGATTCTTATCTGAATATGATTGATGGATTGCTATGGGGGGCAAGCCCGAAACAAGGATATATAGAGGGGCAGGTTTTCGCGCATACCGTGCTTGATTTTCGCTTTGAGTTTCCCGAAGGGTTTGAGATACAAAATGCGCCTGACCGTGTGGTTGGAAAAAGCGGCGATGTTTTGATTGTGTTCACAGGCGCTAAGAAAGAGCCAGAGCAATCCATCCTCGATTATATGACACAAAGCTGGAACCAGAACCGTTCCGGCCTGACCGATGTCGAAAGTATAAAAATAAACGGTATGGACGCTGTGACAGCATCAAGGACTGCGGTGATCTCGGGCGTTGGCCGCAATTTACGACAGGTTGCTATCGCTTATGATGATGAGCAGGTTTACCGTTTCTCTATCCTCATGCCGCAAGAGCCGACCACGGCACTTTTGGATGCGCTCAAGCGCACAACATATTCTTTCAGAAAGTTGGATGAGAAAGACCGCAAAACCTTCCGCGCAAAAGTAATTGATGTGATTACCGCACAAAGAGGGGACAGTGTGAGCAGCCTGTCCGCACAAATGGCCGTGGATAAACTCCCTGAGGCTCAGTTCCGCTTGCTCAATGCTATGGATGAAGGCGACCAGATCATCGCAGGCCAGCGTTACAAGATTGTTCGCTAGGAGAGTGTGGAGAGTGGGTTTGATGAATGGCTAAGCGTCAGGGCAGCATCCGCATATCTTCGGGAAGGTCTTTGTCATGGACCGGGGAGTATTGGTTGTAAAAATCAACAGGGAAGCGGTAGTCCCACCATTCCACAGATAGCGGCGCCATAGGGAGGTTAAGTTTTTGTGCACTATCGACAAAAAGGGCTGTGAGTTTGTCGCGGTTTTTCAACACATCTGCAGAGAAGTCTTTGTAATCGCGATGTGATCGGTTGAGCAATGGAGAGGGATCTTCTGCCATAGTGTCAAAGGGCGTGCCGAAATCAATCAGGCTACCGCTCTCATGTCTTGCATCGACATCAACAGCCATGCCCCGGGGATGCCCACCTTTACCGGGCGGTGAGAACATACGTGGCTCTTGGAACCATTGTGGGTTTGCGCGGCAAATACGTGTTTGTGCAATCGCCTCTTGCGCCTCAAAGGGGCGTAAGCCGTCCTTCAAGATAAGTGTCCAGCCATGGCGCTCTTGCGCTTCTCTTGCTGCAAGGAGAGTGATGTTTGCCAGTGTTTTATGTAGCCAGAATTGGGCTGTCTTGCGGTAAATAGCCTCACCGAACATATTCTCGGGATGATCGGCCTGTGCATAGACAAGGTCGACCTCAAAGCCGTTTTCCTGGCTCAGGCTGTTCATACATATCAGGTCTTTTGGCGGGATGGCTTGCATGGTGTTCCTTTTCATATAGACTACGAAAAAATGCAAAACAAGACAATGACAGAAGTTCCGCAAAAAAAGATTGGCGTATTTGACTCGGGGCTTGGCGGTTTGATGATTGCCAAAGCTTTGCGTGATGCTATGCCTGATTATGATTATCTGTATTTGGGTGATACATTGCATATGCCTTATGGTGCGCGGTCAGCCGAAGCGATTTACAGCTATTGTAAAGCAGCGATGGATTATCTCTTTTCACAAGGTTGCCAGATTATCGTTATGGCTTGTAACACAGCCAGCGCACTGGTTTTAAGACGCCTGCAGCAGGAATATCTGCCGACAAGTCAAACCGCAGATAAACGTATTTTGGGTGTTGTTATACCGATGCTTGAATATGCTCAGGATCAAGGGTTCCAAAATATTGGCGTGATCGGTACAGAGGGACTTATTAAAAGCCGTATTTATGCGCAGGAATTACACAAAATCGATCCTGCTATTCAAATCACGGAACAAGCCACACCCTTGCTTGTCCCGCTGATCGAGCATGGCGGAGAGAAATGGCTGGAGGCTATTATATCCGATTATGTGCAAGAGTTCGAAAAAGCAAAAATAGAAGCACTTATTCTTGGCTGTACGCATTACACCTTGATTTATGATGCAATTGCAGGACTGATGCCCGAGGTTTCTTTGTTGTCTCAAGACCGTATTATTCCTGATAAATTCGGTGACTATCTCAAGCGCCACCCTGCACAGGAGGCGCGGCTTTCAAGGAACGGCACTATGTCTTTTGCGTTGACCGATGTCACGGATAGCTTTCGTCAATCTGCGGCTCGCCTTATCGGCTATAACCCCGATTTGGATCATGTGGTTTTAGATACTTAAAAATAAGTGGAAAAACATCTCTGCCTATGCCATATCACTAAGCATGGGAAAATTTAGCAAAATATTTGTCTGGCTCGGCTCACTTGGTTTTTTATGCGCGATTATTGGTGTGTTTGCCATTGTTCTGGTTGTCGCTCATTACTCTAAGGATTTGCCCGACCATGAGGCTCTCCTTGATTACAAGCCGCCGATCGTAACACGTGTTCATGCCGGTGACGGGCAATTGTTGACCGAGTTTTCCCGCGAGAAAAGGATCTTCGTGCCTGTTGAGTTTATTCCCGATCTGGTGAAGCACGCCTTTATTTCTGCTGAGGATAAGACATTTTACGATCATCACGGTCTTGATTATCTCGGGATTGTCTCGGCCATGATTACAAATGTAAAGAATCTAGGTAAGGATCGCCGTTTGGTTGGCGCATCGACAATCACACAGCAAATTGCCAAGAACTTCCTGCTGACCAATGAACAGCGCTTTGAGCGTAAAATCCGCGAAGCAATTTTGGCTATTCGTATGGAACAGGTTATGAGCAAAGAGCATTTGCTTGAACTTTACCTCAACGAGATATTTCTAGGTGGTGGCGCTTATGGCGTTGCGGCCGCTGCACAGGAGTATTTTGATAAGGCGCTGCCCGAGCTGGAGATACATGAGGTAGCTTATCTCGCTGCTTTGCCTAAGGCTCCGAGCCGCCTGCAGATAGACAGAAACCCCGAAATTGCTACAGACCGCAGAAACTGGGTGATCGGACAAATGCTCGATAACGGCTATATCACACAGGCCGAGGCAGATCATGCTCTGGCTCAACCTCTCAGAGAAGCAAAGGAACAA
>CAXGMH010000038.1:0-19253 GCA_964010795.1 uncultured Alphaproteobacteria bacterium | reverse complement strand
GATGGCGTGTTTGAGGCCAGCTCTTTCACTCGCCCGGTGAAATGGCAAACGGGCGGTACAGTTGCCGAAATTAATAGTGAGGCCTCGTCCTTATATCTTGCATTGTCACGCAATGGTGTGCCGGCTGAGATCATTCTTCAACTGATTAAGGCATATTCCTGGGATGTGGATTTTCAACGTGATGTCCAGCCGGGCAATGTTGTTAAAGTATTTTATGACCAGGGCTTCCTGAAAGAAAATGGCGAGCCGGTAAAAGGCAAAGCCCGTCTTCTTTATGCCTCCTTGGAATCTCGCGGAGAAACTATGCCGATTTACTTCTTTAGAAACGCATCCGGCCGAACAGACTATTATGATGGCACGGGGCAAAGTATCCGTAAGGCATTGCTGACCACTCCCGTTGACGGTGCGCGTATATCATCTGGTTACGGCCTGCGTCGTCACCCTGTGCTTGGATATGATAAAATGCATAAAGGCGTTGATTTTGCGGCACCGACCGGCACGCCAGTCTATGCTGCGGGTGACGGTGTGATAGAGCGTGCATCTCGTTGGTCTTCTTTTGGAAATTATGTGCGTATACGCCATATGAACGGTATTGAAACGGCTTATGCGCACCTTCATGGCTTTGCCAAAGGAATGTATGTCGGTAAACGTGTCCAGCAGGGTGATGTTATTGCCTATGTCGGAACAACAGGACGTTCCACAGGCCCGCATCTTCATTACGAAGTGATTAAGAATGGCAAGCAGGTGAACCCGAATTCTATTGATATTCCTTCCGGTGAGAAGCTGAAAGGCAAAGACCTGGAAAACTTTATGAGTGCCAAGCGCTTGATCGATCAAGAACGCCGCCGTTTCCATGGCCAAGAGGAATCTGTGATCGCTTCTTTGCCAATGAAAAAGGCCGCTCGTAATAACTAGGTGATAGATGGGAGATTATCAAAATCACCAGCTTGTTATCTGGCAGCTTCGCGCATTCTACGGCTTAGAAAAATCATAAAGATAATGATGAACAAACACGCCATGGTAAACCAGAAGGCGGCATATTGTAGATGGTCATTGCGCAATTCTGGCTTATCGCCCACGGGAATAGGCTGCTCATATCCGGCTGAGGCTGCATGATTGGTATCGTCACGCATGACCCTGAAAACAGGTTGCACAGCGTGTCTTTGATTTGTGATCTCTGCCATTGCCGTTGTGTCAGGCCAGTACCATAAGCCCTGTTCGGGGCTATTATCGGGCACAAAAGCGTTGGAACGCTCGGCAGGATAGAAAACACCTGTCAAATCGAAGGTCTCTTCGGAGGTAAGTGCTGTGGCGTTAAAGTCTTTGGCAACCCATCCCATATTCACGAATACGGCTATATCATCTATGTGTACTGCTCTGATAAGGTGATAGCCGCGTTGGCCGTCAAAAGTCTTTGATTGAATGAGAATGGGGCTTGTATGGCTTAGAAACACACCTTGCAGTTGTGCTTTCTGATATTCCTTAACGCCCGTTTTTAGGGTTTCTGCGCTTAGAAGTTCAGCCTCTTGCGCATAGGCGTTATCCAGCGCTGTGATTTTATCAAGTTTCCAATCGAGTCTTTGTAACTGCCAAATGCCAAGGCCAAGTAGGGTTGTCAGGCACAAGGCTGCAAAGAGAGTGATGCCAATGGGGAAGTTTTTCTTATCGCTCATCAGGAATGTCCCAGTCTTCGGGGCGCATTTCATATTGCAGGAAGATCATGAGGGCTTTGAGCGGCTTTATCAAAAGCAGCGCTGAGATAATAAGAAGTACGCCCCATAAAAGAATGTGAACCCAAAATGGCCAGGATACGGATGCCTCAAGCCATATGGCAAGCGGAGCGACAATAAAGCTTAGGAAGAAGATAATGAAAAAGGCGGGACCGTCCCCTGTGTCATGTTCGGCAAGCTCAATGCCGCAATGGTCACAGTGAGCGACAACATCAAAGTCTTTCCAGCGTTTGAACAAACGCCCCTCACGACAATGCGGGCAGCGCATCTGAGTGCTGAAAAACCATGATAGCTTCAAAATCTCGATTGCGGACTTGTCTCTTTTAGGATCGGACATAGGATTAATCCTGATTAGTGCGCAACTGCACCGGCGTCGCCGCCACCCCACCAGTAAACAGAGACATAAAGGAAGAGCCAGACAACATCAACAAAGTGCCAGTACCATGCCGCAGCTTCAAAGCCGAAGTGGCTCTTCTTTGTAAAGTGACCTTTCAAAGATCGGAAGTAGCACACAGCCAAAAAGATCGTTCCGACAAGCACGTGAAAGCCATGGAAGCCAGTTGCCATGTAGAATGTCGAGCCATAGATACCGTCGGTGATCCCAAAGGTGGCGTGACCATATTCATAGACTTGGAAGCACAAGAATATAATCCCCAAAAAGACAGACACAGCAAGGCCTTGCTGTAGCTCTTTTTGTTTGCCCTCGAGCACAGCGTGGTGTGCCCATGTAACGGCACAACCCGACAAGAGCAAAATCATTGTCATCATCAGCGGCAGATCAAACGCTGGAATAGTATGGATACCTTCCGGAGGCCAAATGCCATCAACGGGGAAGAGTGACGCACTAAAGAACGCCCAGAAGAAGGCAACGAAGAACATAACCTCGGAGATAATGAATAGCATCATGCCGTAACGCATACCGATTTTAGCAATAGCAGTATGTGCCTTTTGCACGATTGATTCATTGATAACGTCTTTCCACCACATGAACATACACAGGAGCAATAGGACGAAGCCTGCGATCAGTCCTTTGACGCCGATATTAAATCCGTTCCATTCAACGTCATGCATATACATGACTCCACCAACGGCTGTAAGCCCGGCTGCAAATGATGTCAGCATAGGCCAAATGCTTGGGTCTACGAGGTGGAATGGGTGTTGTTTACCGTTTTGTGTATCATATTCAGGCGATTTGGCCATGATCTGATATCCTTTCTTCGAATAATCTTGTCACACTTTTATAAAGGAGTTCGACGCTCGCGTACAGTCAAAATTAACCTTCGGACAGATCGTTTAACGCATTTTGCAGATCATCTGAATCCGATTTAAAGAACGTGTAAGACAGCGTTATGACGGATACGTCATCCATGTCAGGGTCTGAATCAAAACTCGGATCGACATAAAACACAACCGGCATATTCATTGTTTGCCCGGGTGTAAGGATTTGTCTGTCAAAACAAAAGCACTGTGTTTTGTGGAAATATTTTCCGGCCTTGGCTGGGGAGACATTATAGATCGCGGTGCCTGTGATCGGTTCGTCCGTTGGGTTGCGAGCCTTGAAATTAATCAAGGCGTCCTGTCCGATATTGACGTTCAGGCGTCTTTGCTCAGCGCCGAACTGCCAAGGCATTCCACGTGCAGTCGAGGTTACAAAGTCTATGCGGAGGCTGCGTTCGAGGACTTGATCGGGTGAGGGAGCCGTATCGGAGACTTGTGTGGTTCCTCCAAAGCCGGTTACACGGCAAAACATATCGTATAGCGGTGCCGAGGCAAAAGATAATCCGAGCATAGCAATAACAATCAGTAGGACGCTAAGTGCCATACGCTGATTTTTTCTTGCTAATTCTTCTCTCTCATTTTGATCCATAGGTGTAAAATAGGGTGGTCAGAGCTCTGCTTCAAGCGAAATCGCAAGTGAAATTATTGTAATAAAGGCTATTGATCGCGCGCAGGTGTTGCGGGACGGTTGCGCATTTTGCTTTCACGTTTCATTTGTTGCATCTCACGGTGTTCAGATCTGTTCTCCTGGCGTAGTTCGTGACGCTCGAGACGGTTGTTTCTACGCATATCTTGCCTTTGTTCATGATTGTCACGGCGCATCTCGCGGCGTATCTGACGGTGATCCTGTCTCATCTCTTGATGGCTTTGAACATTTTCACGACGCTCTTGAGCGCGTTCCTGCATTGCATTGCGGTGCTGGGAGCGGCTGTCTCTGATATCTTCTTGGCGCATTTGTCTTTCATCGCGGAAAGCTTTGCGTCGCTCTTGTCTTTGTTCTCGGATTTTCTCGCGTTGTTCTTGGCTGCGCTGGATGCCGTATTCATCCACGGGCAAAGGGCGTCCTTCAAATTGAGCTGCGGCAGGCATGGTCAGAAGGGTTATAAGAGCAGTTAAAGCGAATTTTTTCATGGATTTCCTCCTCATGGATAAAAATCGAGACTAGCCAAGAATGGGAGCTGTTGCAAGAGAGGAAAGGGCCGTGCAAAAGGAGTCTTTTGGCGCAGATATTATCCGCCCTGAGAAACTTTAATCATGGTAATCGCCCAGATCAGCGCCATGATACCAATAACGGTCAAAAAGATCGCGAGATTGGTTTTCTTCTTTTTCTTATGGAGGTCTGTTTCTGGCATAACTAGAAAATGCGTTCTCTTTATAAGAAAGTCAAGATGTCTTAGGCATCTGTACCAGTCTTGCCGCGCAGTTTCTGCCAAAAGCCAGAGAGCTGTCCGCTCGCACTTGCGATGTCGTCCTCTGATTGGCGTTCTGCTGTTTTAGGTGCATTGGGCGCAGTATTCTGGTTTTCAGCCGACATGGATTTCATTTTGGCGGCCATGGCTGCTTTTTTTTGTTCCATCATTTTTCGGCGCTGTAGCGCCTCTTTTTTGCGACGCTCAAGCTCATCTTGCAGCGAGCGTGCCTGATCTTGAGAAAATTGTGAGGTCAACAGGACTTGTTGTGCCTGTTTTTGCCATTGGTCGCGCTGTGCCTTGAGGTCGTTAATCTGGCTTTGAGCTGCGTCTAATTGGCTTTCCAGCATCTGGATGCGCATTTTCATGCGTTCACTTTCCAGCATTTGCTCGGCTTGTTTGGCGATGTCATCAGCCTTGGCTGTGTTTTCGCTCTCGCTTTTCTCGTTCGATACGAGGCCGTAAACGCGCTCCAGCTCTGATACGTCAATAACGCGACGGTCATTGTTGTCCAGCTCGTACGAGATTTTGCCGGACTTCATCGCCCGCTGGATCGTGGATTTTGACTTGCCTGTGAGATCTGCCGCTCTCTGTGCGCCAACCTTCGCCATGAAAACATCCCTTGCTTTTATGTGTTTTGAATAAGCTCACATAAGCACAGGATAAAAATAGATGCAAATAAAAAGGGCGACATAATGTGATTCTATTCACACGCCCCGAATGTGGCGCTGTATCTATGCGGCTTGAGGTTCAATGCGTTTATTGACCATGCGTGTTAAACGTTGCCAGTTTACGCCCGAGAACAAATGCGCATAAACAAAAGGCAGCCAGCCTTTCTGGCGCCATTCGAGGAAGGTCTTGTCGGGCATATCCGCGAGTTTTTTCTCGTCGATAATGGAAAAACCCGAAAATGTAATGCGACGATTGCCTTTGATATTGATATCAGCCTGGCGGTCAATCAAAAGGCCGCTCTTGGCCAGCGCTTGAGAAAAAGCGATCGTTTGCTGAGTGGCAGCGTGATAGGATTTGCAAAATTCAAGAGCGTTTTTTGAAAGCTGGGTCGGGTTACCGTCCTTGTCAAAGAAAGGCTGTGAGCTGTCTTCTGTAACAAATTCATCACGGTAATCGACGCATAGGGTCAGTTTGTCGTTTTCTGCATTTTCAGAGAAAATGAAAGGATAGCGACGCACATAAGCCGGAATATAGGTGTCTGCCTCCCAATTGCCTTCGCTGTCAACAAACAGGTTTTCTTTATCGCGTAAACCCATGATGGCTACAGGTGTTGCTGAGCCGTCATTGCTGAATGCGATTGGATAGATATGCGAAATTTGCGGCATCTCGATCAGGTTGATCGGAACGGCGTTGACTTCATCTGCAAAAGAAAAGCCGAAATCTTGCTTAAGAGAAAGGTTTTGATGCTGAGCAGCCTCTAACGCAACCGGGTTTTTATAAAACAGCGGCAAGCCCGAGCCTGCATTTTGTGTTGCCTGTGTTGTGTTGTCTTGCTCGCTCATATCTCTTATCTGCCTTTCAAATTCATATTCGATTTGAAAGACAGTCTAATCAATTAATACGCGAGTGCAAGGGGTGCTTACAGTCCCAAGCGGTTTGCTGCTTGAATAATACCATTATTGGCATTGTATTGTTGTATGCTTTCTTGTGACATATTGCCGTTTTGAATGGCAAGGTAGCCGAAAATTTCGCTATTTGTGTCTTCTGCTTCGTTTTTTAGGATGCGCAATACATCTGCTCCATTAAGAGAATTTTCAAAGCACAGGCTTCGGTCGCGGCGTAGTTCAATTGCGGCCACAGAATGGCGGACATCATCTTCGTCTGCGGTAAGGTCTCCCGCATTTCTTAAAGCCTGAATGGCTTGGTCTTGAGCGTAGGCGCAGCCGGCAAAGGCGTCGCTGGCGCGAAGGTCGCTTAGCGTACTGGAATCTATGCGGTCAAGCAAGTCGGCAATCTCGTCTTGCGCGCTTGCTGCGCCTGTGGTGGCTGCGATTGCTAATGAAATGGCGGCTAGGCTTGCTGCTGCGAATGTGTTCATAATTTTGTACCTCTATAATCCTGTTTGCTTTGCGATCACTCTTGGATCGTTCGACAGTTATACATTCAAATTATTTATTATGTCAATAAAAATTATATCAATCGGTATGACTTCGCTGTGGCGAGCGCGCGGTGAATGCTTTACTCTATGCATATGGCTGATAATCACAAGCAGTTTATTGAAGATATTAAGGGCTGGGCGGTCGAGGCGGGCGCTTATATTTTGCGTTTTGCCCAAGCAAAAAACATTGATATCCAGACTAAATCGGATGGATCGCGTGTTACAGAGGCTGATCTGGCTGCGGAAAATTTTTTGCTGGAACGCTTTGCTAAGCACTATCCGTCTCTATCTGTGATCGCAGAAGAGGCGTTTAGCCGTGGAGATGCGCCCAAGGTTTTGCCCGGTGACACATATGTGCTTATTGATGCTCTGGACGGTACCAAGCCGTTTCTGAAAGGTAAGCCAGATGTCACCGTCAATATTGCTTTGGTGTAAAAGGGGCGCGCGGTTCTGGGCGTGATCTATGCTCCGTTTTTCGGCAAACTCTATTATACTCAGGGCGGGCAGGCATATAAGCAAGAAGATGTGCTGGTAAGCACGGGCGATGCAGAGCGTATCCAATGCCGCTCTCTCCCGTCAGAGGGGGCGATTTTCATTGCAAGCCGCGATCTGGTTGGTAAGGACCGCGAGCTATACGATGTGCTCCCCATGCCGAAGTCGGAGTTTGTCACCTTGGGCAGTAGTTTGAAGTTTTGTTATATCGCAGAAGGACTTGCCGATATCTATATTCGTCCGGGGCGAACGTGTCATTGGGATACGGCCGCAGGGCAGGCAATTCTTAGGGCTGCAGGTGGCGAAGTTTTTCATCTCGAGCAATTCCTGCCTCAGGGAAATCTTGATAGCCTTGGCTATGATCCCAAAGTTGAGGGGCTTTATAACCCTGAATTCATTGCTTTGACGGATGATGTTTTAAAGGCGATGGATAACAAGGACCGATATCTCAAAAGAATATAAAATTTGATCTTTTTGATTTTTGTTGCTATTCTTGATCGAACTTAGAGGGAATCATGCGAGAAGACCGAGAACCAGAGAGCAGGGATGGTGAAGAAGCGTTAGCACATCCGACGGCGCTAGACACGCTATCGCACTCGGATTATAATGCGGATCATCATAACCCCGATAACAAGAATAGTCTTCGCGTGCAATTTAATCCTGTCTCTTATTTGAAAAATAAATCATTACGCAGTATCGCCCTTACCGGTTTGTTCTTTGGTTTGTCTTTATGGGCGCTCGGACCTATGGCAACGGCTATAATCACTGTCATAGGCTTGAAGATGACGGATATTCGCAGCCTTGTTTCACTGGGGCTGGATAAGGCAACGGAGCGCGCGCAAGATCCTGATAAAGAGCGGAGAAGGCTTAAGAAGCTCGGCTATTACGGCATTGCGGCGACGGTTGCTGCGGGGGCTGCGATCGGCCTTTATGCTATGGTTGGATGGCAAGGCTATTTGATCGGTGCGGCTATTTTAGGCTCACTTGTCTTCTTTCTTAAAGTGGCGCCAAAAATTTGGAATTTTACAAAAGAAAAAGAAGTCGCTTTTTATAAGCTCTTTCCTGGTGTTAATAAGGACCATCACTACCTGACCAAGAGCTTGCGTAATGTCACTGGCGAGGTAATTAATGTTGCCACGGCTACATTATCCAATGTGTTTAATCTTGTGCGCGGGACGTCTTTGGCGGCTGGAAGGTATACCAAGCTGGACGAGCTTCCTTTACTCCATCGTTTCGGACTTTATGAAACGGAAAAAGAAGTGCGCTGGTTCCAGTCTCGTCGCTGGCAGGCGGCACTTCATGATTTTAAAACAGAATTAGATGAGCGCCCGCATAACGTGCCGAAACATTTCTGGAATCTGCTCAAGTTATATAGTCGTGGGCCATGGATCGAGGTCGAAAGCAAGGAAGAGTTCGAGAGGGATAAAACTCGTAAGAAGCTTTATCCGGCAGGGCGCTCAACTTTGCGCGCTACGCAAGTGCTGCGCGATTTTATGCAGCATATGAAAAAGGATTTGAAAGATAATCCTGAAAAATCGGTCTTTTATCTGATTACTTTGGGTGCGATGTGGGCTGCGCCTGCCTTTGCTATTCCGCCGCTGATCTATGGTTTTGCGGCGCTTATGGAGCGACTATTCGCAGACCCGGGTGCGCGTGATCTGATGAAGCGGTTAAGAGACGCTTTTGATGAAGATAAACTCTTTGAAAATAATAAAGAGCATATTGCGGATGCCCCGGATAAGAAGGGATTGTACCGTCTTAAGGATCATGAGGCCGTTATCAACAATCATGTGCAAGATGATCTGCAAAACGAGATTGTGCCTATTCTCAAAGATGCATTGTTGCAAACTATTGAGGATGTCGAGTTTTTGCGCGTCTTTAAAGAAGAGATACTGCTGGTGTTCGAGAGTTTTACTCATGTGTTTTCCGATTTGCAAACGGGTAAAAGCTATATTCAGGATAAATTGCTTGGGCTTGCGCAGCGCAATGAAATGCGTAATACCTCCGTTCATAATGACCCTCCATCTCCTTAATATACAAGTTCTTTCCTTCATGCAGGCGCTGGACAGTCTTTGATTTCGGGTGTATTTTGTGTGCGTGAGTTTGTTGTACATACGTTTGAAAAAGGGATATCCGAAAATGTCTGAGAAGAAGCTATTATACGTGTTCGGTGCGATTGCCGTTGTGTCGGTTGCGAGTCTTCTGGCTATCCTTTTCTTTGGCGCACCGAATTTGCACAATAAATCAGTACAAGATGAACCTCAGGCCAATCTCAACCAATTCGGCCAGGCTGTGGCCAGTCTTGGTTTGCCTGAATGCGCAAATAAGGCGCATGGTTTTCTCGAGAAATTCGGCTCAAGCGTGCGTATCGGTGCTTATGCCTTTCCAAGGGAGGATAAGCCGAAGAATCTCTTCTTCTCAATGGAAATACAGCTTGATGGCGGTGTGACATCTTATGGCAGTGCGACTGTTGCAAAAGAGGCCGGTCGAGGGTGTCATGTCAGTGGTGAGGTTATGACACATTGGGTCGACCCATGTGACCAAGTTGGAAAGATCGTTTATACCGCCTTCACACCTGCACAAATCCTCAATAACACAATGCAGATGTATAGCCATACGCAAAATCCGAAAAGGAAGCTCTTTTTACTACCGGTCGCCAATGGCTGTATTGCTGTAGATAAGAGTGTTGAATAGGCGTGACCTTATAATAAATTGTTAATGTTTATGCGCTAGCATTGAATTGACCTTCTAAAATAGACAGTGTATTCTGGTGGAGTAGTTTAGAATAAACGAACCGATTAGTGTTATCGGTGACAGTGAGGACTTTGATGCGCCTGCCTATTCAGACATTGAGGTATTTTTGCGCGAATGCTGCAGTATGTGCAGCGTTTTTTGGCGCGCCTGTCGCTATGGCACAGCAAGAGCTTAATCCGGTTGCCGCAGATACTGCAACCGTAACGTCTCAGCAAGATATTACAATTAACGCAGATTCAGACAATAATGCGAGTGGTACGTTAAGCCTTCAATCGGGCGGTGCAAATGCTTTGACCGTTGATACGAATGCGGATGTTACAATCAACAATTCGCTGACAACAAATGGCATTAATAATAGCAATCAAGGAATTACGAATGCAGGGGCAGTCTCTGGCGTAACGACGCTCAATACATCCGGTCAAGCTACTTTGAATTCAGCGAGCGTTACAACGACGCTTGATGTTGATGGTGCGACGACTACGGATGGGATTACGAATGACGGGAATATCGGTACAACGACATTGAGTACTTCGGGGCAGGCCACTTTGAATTCAGCGAGCGTTACAACGACGCTTGATGTTGATGGTGCGACGACTACGGATGGGATCACGAATGACGGGAATATCGGCACAACGACATTGAATGTTTCTGGTGCAACGACAACAAACGGCATCAATAACGGCAATGGCGGTATCACTAATGCGGGTGCGGTCTCTGGTGTGACGACGCTCAATACAACAGGTCTGGCGACACTTAATTCAGCCAGTATCACCAATAGCGCTACTATTGGTGGTAGCCTGGGAGTTACGGGTACGCTTAATTCAAACGGGATTGATAACGCTAATCAAGGGATCGCGGGAGCGGGTTCAATTACAGGTGTGACGACTATCACAACCAGCGGCCAAGCATCTTTGAACTCGGCGAACATTGTAAACAACGCGACTGTTGGCGGAACTCTCGGTGTTACCGGGACAGCAACAACAAATGGCATTACCAACACAGGCAATATAACGACAGGCACATTTAGTACGACAGGTTTATCGACCCTGGATTCGACCTCTGTGACGAATAATGCGACAATCGGTGGAACGCTTGGTGTTACAGGGAATACGACTTTGAGCACTGTTTCGACCTCAGGTCTGGCAACATTAAATTCGGCCAGCATCACAAACAACGCGACTGTTGGCGGAACATTGGATGTGACGGGGGTAACGACAACAAATGGCATCACCAATACGGGCAATATCGCCACAGGCACATTGAGTACAACAGGTCTGGCAACCCTGGACTCTGCGTCTATTACAAATAATGCGACGATCGGCGGCACGCTGGATGTGACGGGTGCTACAACGCTCAATGATACGCTCGATGTCGCTGGTGCGGTAACTGCCACTGGCGGTATGACAGTTAGTGGCGGAAATACATCACTGACAAGCGCGGATACGAATACCACTATGTTGCTGGGGAACGCAGGGCTTAATCTTAATCGTACAAGTGGCGGGGCGGATAGCAGTAACGTGACGATTGATGACACACAAGTTTCTATGCAGCGCACTGCATCAGCGACAGAAAACAGCAATATCACACTCGATGATGATGAGGTTGTTCTATCCAAAACCAATGGTACAGAGACGAACTCTATTACTGTTGGTGATACGCAAACAACAACGATTAACGGCAATTCCGTGACGTATGGAACGCGTGTTGAAGGCGGTATGCTTGTTAATGGCGACTTTGGCGTGAATGGGAACATATACTCGCTCGATACGTCGGCCAGTTCAGGTATTAATGTTGGCAATAATGGCTTGGATATAAACGGTGCAGCCAATACGACGGCTCTTGTGGCTGATAGTAATAGTTCAAGCGCGGATGGTCGCGCAGAAGTGTCTTTAACTGAAACAACAGCGGATCTGCGTGTGTTTAACCAGACAACTGGGCAAGCACATGGTTTGAGCGTTAATCAAACGCAAACCATCCTCACAGGCGGTACAAGCACAACAAGCCTTACACTTGATGACAATGGTGCAACCTTTGCGGATGAGCCGGGGGGCGGGCCTGCACGTGTGACGGGTATTGCTGATGGTGTTAATGACTTTGACGCGGTGAACTATAAACAGCTACGTGAAGGGCTGGAAAAAGCGTATTCGGGCATCGCGGCTGTGTCGGCGTTAAGCTCCATCCCTCAGCCGGCGCCGGGGCAACGTTTCACAGTCGGGGTCGGATACGGCTATTTCGAAGATCAGAATGCTATGGCGTTCGGTGGTGAGGCAAGGTTAACGCGCAATTTCACCCTTCGCGGCGGTATGGGGCTGTCCAGCGGGAATACAGCCATCAGTGCGGGTATCGGTTACAGCTGGTAACTATGGCTAAAATAAAACCCCTGCGCAAGGGCAGGGGCAATTTCGGCATTTAATATTTAATCTCTAAAGCGTTTGTTTTCCTATGCTTCGCCAAATCCGGCAGGTAGAGCTTTGGTCGCGATCTCTTCTTTGATATCTGTGATAAACTGTTCAAGGTCATAGGTGTTTTGATCCTTTGAACCGAGGCGACGGATATTGATTTGGCCGTTTTCGGCTTCTTTATCGCCGATTACGGCAACCATAGAAACCTTTGCGGCCATATGTTCGCGGATTTTATAATTGATCTTCTCGTTGCGGTAATCGCCCTCTGCGCGGATGCCTTCGGCCTTTAAGCGTTCAACCACTTTTTGTACGTGATCGTTATGTTTATCCACGATACCGGAGACGACGACTTGTGTCGGAGAGAGCCAAAGCGGGAAATGCCCTGCATAGTGCTCAATCAGATAACCGACCATACGCTCATGCGATGACATTGGCGCGCGGTGAATAACATAGATCGGGTGTTCTTTTCCGTCTTCTCCTGTGTAGGTCAGGTTGAAGCGGTCAGAGGCCAGAAAGTCGAGCTGGTTAGTTGAGATCGTGTATTCTGTTCCGATTGCCGATTTAATTTGAACGTCGATTTTAGGACCGTAAAACGCTGCTTCCCCTTCTTCTTCCACAAATGGGAAGCCGATTTTCTCCATAGCCTGTCGTGCAATATTCTGGGTTTTTTCCCATTCCGGCCAGTTGTCGACGAATTTCGATTTGTCTTTTGCGGCCTTAGATAAGCGCATCTGGTATTCTGTAATACCTAGTTTTTCATAGTAGAAACGGTACATTTCCAATACTTTGATGAACTCTTCTTCGACCTGATCTTCACGACAGTATATATGCGCGTCATTAATGCAAAAGCCTCTTGCTCTCATCAGGCCTGAGAGACCGCCCGAGGATTCATAGCGGAAAACATCACCGTATTCCGAGACACGGTACGGCAAGTCGCGATAGGACTTTGGTATTTGTTTGTAGACATAGTGGTGATGCGGACAGTTCATAGGGCGCAGATAGTATTCTTCGTCCTCAATTTGAATTGGCGCATACATATCATCCTTGTAATAGGGGAGGTGGCCGGATGTTTCATAGAGCTTGGCCTTGCCAAGGATAGGTGTGCGAACCGCATTATACCCCGCATCAGCTTCGATTTGTTTTACCCAATTTTCGAGCTCGCTGCGAATAATCTCTCCTTTTGGCATCCATAAAGGCAGGCCAACCCCGATTTCTTCAGGCTCAAGGGCGTAAAGCCCCATTTCCTTGCCGATTTTACGGTGATCGCGTTTCTTTGCTTCTTCGAGCATGAACAGATGCTTGTCGAGCTCTTTCTGCGTTGCGAATGCTGTCCCGTAGATACGAGTAAGCATTTCATTGTTAGAGTCGCCACGCCAGTATGCTCCTGCTAACTTAGTAAGGGTAAAGGCTCCGACGTGTTTGAGGGACGGTAGGTGCGGGCCGTGACAAAGGTCGATAAAGCCACTATCGCCTTGCTGGTAAAGCTGGAAGTCATCGTCTTGGTCAGCATCTTCGATGATCTTGACTTTGTAGTCTTCTCCGCGCTCTTTGAAGGCCTTAATGGCATCTTCTTTGCTGTTCAGGGTTTTTGTGATCGGCGCATTTGTCTCTGCAATGCTGCGCATCTCTTTCTCGATTATAGGTAGATCTTCGGACGAGATCGGCTCTTCAAACAAGACGTCATAGTAAAAGCCATTTTCAATCGTCGGGCCGATAGCGAGTTTTGCGCTTGGGTACAGGTTTTTAACTGCACGCGCAAGAAGTTGCGCAGTCACAGTGTGGCGCATGATTTCCAAGCCTTCGTCTGTTTTTAAAGTGATAATGGAAACAGAGGCGTCATCATAGATCGGGTCGGACAAGTCGCGCTGTTTGTCATTAACGCTTACGGCAATTGCAGCCTTAGCAAGGCCGGCGCCGATGCTTTCGGCAATTTCCAAACCCGTCACACCGCTCGTGAAGGTTTTCACGGTTCCGTCAGGAAGTGTGATTGCGATGTCTTTTTGTGGGTTTGATTGTGCCATTCTTCGTCTCTTTTATGTAATGGTTTGTGTTTAAGTTAATAATCCATGCTAGCGAGACAAAGACGGCGCTGCAAGCCTCTTTAAAAGGGTTTTTCACTATGGGTGACAATTTTTTCTCCGCTCTCGGGATGCGTAAGTGTCAGTTTGCTTGCGTGAAGTAAAAGTCTGGGGCTTGATGACAGGCTTTCTTCCGTTCCGTAAAGCTCGTCTCCCAGTATCGGGTGGCCGATCGCGTGCATATGAACGCGCAGTTGATGTGAGCGTCCTGTTTCGGGTAGCAGTGTTACATCGGTGAAGGGAATACCATTTTGTTCAAAGCGCCGTTGAACCCGCCAGCGTGTCAGGGACGGCTTGCCCGTTTCGTGGCATATTTTTTGTTTTGGTCGGTTGGGCCAGTCCTTGATAAGCGGAAAATCAATATGGCCCGCATCATCTTTCGGATGGCCGAATATGCGTGCCTCATAGATTTTATCAACCTGTCTTTGTTCAAATTGCCGACCAAGCGCGGCTTGCGCAGGTTTTGTTCTTGCATAAACGATCAGGCCAGAGGTCGCCATATCAAGGCGATGGACAATATACATCTCTCCAAAGATTTCTCGCAAGCGGTCAAGCAGACAGTCTTTGTGATGCTCGGGGCGTCCCGGCACGGATAAAAGTCCGCTGGGTTTATCACAGATAACAAGCGCCGCGTCTTCGTAAATCGTGCTGACCCAAGGCCTGGTTGGGGGACTGTAATGAATCTTGTTCTCGTTCATGAATGTGGGCATAGCACAAACAAAAGCAGTGGAGCAATATAGCTTTATCGGCAATGCGTCTTGGACTTTGTGGTCTCGCAGACTAAAATTAATAAAAATAAAAAGAGGTTTTTATGCGCCCAATCAATGAGAATCATACAATAAACGAGAATCGGCAATCAACCGGCCATGTCGCGCTGTTTTATCCAAAGCGCTTTTATTCCAATCCGCAAACAATGGAAACAAATCCATATCAACATGATAATGATGAAGCGGAAATCAGGCGCATTACAAAAAGGGCGCAAGCCGAAATTTTGGATTTGCAAGACGCGCTAATTGAGAAGGGCGTTGTCGTCACGATGTTGCCCGGTGAACCGGAATGCCCTGATTGTATCTTCTCGGGAAATTGGGTGTCGACATTGCCGGATGGAACCGCTTGTCTTTTTCCGATGCAAGCCCCTAATCGCCGAGCTGAGCGCACACCACATCTTGTGAAGGCGATTGCGCGTCACTATGAGATCGCGCAGGACTACTCACTCGAGGAAGGCAAGGGGCGTTTCCTTGAAGCGACAGGCTCGCTTGTACTCGATCATATCAACAAAGTTGCTTATTCGACACTGTCCAAGCGAACAGATGAAGGTTTGGCGCGCGAGTGGTGCGAGAAAAACGGCTATCGCCCTGTTATCTTTGAAACAGCATTTGAAGACGGCCGCCCCGTCTATCACACTGATCTGGTCATGTATATTGGCACTGGCTATGCCGTGGTCAGCTTTGAAGTGATGACCGAGGGGGCTGAGGAGGTGCGTAAGTCACTAGAGGCGAGTGGGTTGGATATTATCGAGATATCTCGGGCACAGATGAATGCAATGTGCGGTAATGCGCTGGAAGTAATCGGTTATGACGGTAAGCGCTATGTGGCCATGTCGTCTGGTGCGCATGACGCGCTGAGCGATCAGCAGCGCAAGCGACTGCTTGGCCATATTGAAGGCATTATCCATGCGCCGGTGCCAACGATTGAATATTATGGCGGTGGCTCGGTGCGTTGTCTCATTCTGGAGTATTTTTAATGCTTTATATTGGCGTCAAAGAGATGCAGCGCCTTGTTCGGAAAATCGGACTGGCACAGGTCATTAAGGACATTGCCGTGGCGATCGAGGAGGATTTCCGCCGCTGGGAAGAGTTTGAGACGATCCCGAGGCTGGCAAGTCATACGGCTGAGGGAGTAGTTGAATTGATGCCGACAAGCGATAGCGTTCACTATGGTTTCAAATATGTGAACGGTCATCCGAAAAATTATGAATTTGGTCTACAGACTGTGACGGCATTTGGCGTTTATGCGGATATGAAAACGGGCTATCCTTTGCTTCTTTCTGAAATGACGATTGCAACCGCTTTGCGTACTGCTGCGATGTCTGCGCTGGCTGCGAAATATCTGGCGCGGCCAGATTCCCAGACGATGGCGCTGATCGGCAATGGTTGTCAGGCGGAGTTTCAGGCCGAGGCGTTCCGCGCTGTCTTAGGTGTTACGCAACTGCGCTTATATGATGTCGATGTGAAATCGAGCCGAAAGCTAATGAAAAACCTTAAGGGTAAAGGCTTCGATATTACGCTATGTGAGAGCGCGGCCGAAGCGGTTGAGGGAGCGGATATCCTCACAACGGTTACGGCCGATAAAAAACAGGCAACAATTTTATCTGATAATATGGTTGGCTCGGGCGTTCATATCAATGCGATCGGCGGAGACTGTCCGGGCAAAACAGAGCTTGCGCCCGATATCCTTTCCCGTGGTCGCGTCTTTGTTGAATATGAAGAGCAAAGCCGTATTGAAGGCGAAATTCAACAAATGCCGGACGGTTTCCCTGTGACAGAGCTGTGGCGTGTCTTTTCCGGGCAAGAGGCCGGGCGTCAAAGTGATGACGAGATCACTGTTTTTGACTCGGTCGGATTTGCAATCGAGGACTTTGCTACATTGCGTTATCTGCATCTGAAGGCTCATGAAACAGGTCTCTACCGTAAGTTGGATTTGTTGGCTGTTCCTGATGACCCTCGTGATTTATATGGTTTGACAATGCAAAGAGCAGGCTTTTGGTCGAAGCTGGCTTCTGTGTTTGGAAAATAACGATAGCCGCAACATATGGCCGGTAGGGGCGTAATGACACAAAAAGCATTTATCACAGGAATTACAGGGCAGGATGGCGGCTATCTCGCTCAGCACCTTGTCTCTAAAGGATATGAGGTGCACGGGCTGGTTCGTCCTATGGTTGGGCGCATATATTCCGCTCATCTTTTGGAGGCCATGAATAACGGAGATGTTATTCTCCATAATGGCGATTTACTGGACGGGCTGCGTGTTGCGCAGTTGGTTGCGGATATCAAACCCGATCATATCTATAATTTGGCTGCGCAGACCCATGTCGGTGAAAGCTTTATGCAGCCGCTTTTGACCGCTAATGTTAATGCGATCGGTGTTACGCATATCTTAGAGGCAATTCGTCTGGCAGGTTTGATGGAAACGGTCAGGCTTTATCAGGCCGGCACATCCGAGATGTTTGGGCGAGTCATTGACGGACACGATACAAGCCTGAATGAAAATAGTCTCTTTAAGCCGTGCAGCCCATATGCCGCGGCAAAGTTACACGCGCATTATCAGGTTATAACTTATCGTGAGGCATATGGGTTATTCGGCGTGAACGGTATTTTATTCAATCATGAAAGCCCGCATCGCGGTGCTGAATTTGTAACACGTAAGACAACGCTGGCTGCTGCGCGTATCAAGGCCGGCTTACAAGATTTTCTGGCTCTGGGTAATCTTGATGCAAAGCGGGATTGGGGCTATGCACGAGACTATACGGTTGCCATGGTCATGATGCTGGAGGCTGACAAAGCTTTGGATTTAGTGATCGCAACAGGGAAGAGTATAACGGTAAGAGAGATGTGTTCACTTGCTTTTGAAGCTGCGGGACTGCCTTTGAAATGGGATGGAGCCGGGGCGGATGAAAGAGGTATCTGTACAAAAAGTGGTAAGGTGCTGGTTCAAATAGACCCGGCTTTTTACCGTCCACTTGATATAGGCCATTTACGCGGTGATGCATCTCTTGCCCGCGAAAATTTGGGCTGGAAGCCGGAGACGGATTTCGCAATGATGATTGAGGAAATGGTCCTAAGCGATCAGCGCTTGCTAGATGGTTCAGGGGCGTTATAGTGTAGATTATGTCTCAAGAAACGGTAACAACAAAATCGGCTCTGGAAAGTCTCTGCTCATTTTATGAAGATTGCGGTATTGACTGGCTTACAGAAGAGCAACCGCAAGACCAGATTACGGCATATCAGCAGCAGCTCGAGCAAAAAGCACAGCTTTCTGCGCCTTCAGTTCAGGATGCAGCGCCGCAAAAACAGTTTCAGCCAACGGCAGGGATATCGGCTCAAGCACAGAGTGCATCGCTTATGGGCGGGGCGACGGAGTCTGCTGATGTTATGGCCACACCTGAGGCGGTCAAGCAGGCCGTTGAACTTGCCGAAGGCGCCAATACTCTTGATGACTTGAAGAAAGCTATCGAAGGTTTCGAGGGGCTGGCGATTAAACACACGGCAAGTCGCATGGTTTTTGCCTCGGGCAATCCCCAAGCGCCCCTGATGGTGATCGGCGAAGCACCCGGGGGCGATGAAGACCGGCAAGGTGAAGTCTTTGTCGGAGAGGCAGGACACCTTCTTGATAAAATGCTGGCGGCAATTTCGTGCTCGCGTCAGCCCAAGGACAGTGAAATTTCTGCTTATCTGAGCAATGTCATCAATTGGCGCCCGCCCGGGAACCGAACGCCAACCCCTCAAGAAATAGAAATCAGCCTGCCTTTTATCGAGCGTCATATTCAGCTGGCCGAGCCTAAGGTGATATTCTTATTGGGGAATGTCGCAGCACAAAACCTGTTGGGGCGCCAAGACGGAATATCTAAACTGCGCGGGCAATGGATGGAGTGGGAGCCGAAAACGATTAAGAAAGTGGACGGATTTTCACCTATCCCTGTATTGGCCAGTTATCACCCTGCATTTTTGCTTAAAAACTCTATGCAAAAGCGTAAGAGTTGGCAGGATCTATTGAGTCTGAAAGAGCGCTTAAAGACGACAGCAAAGCAAGATGGATAGCGCAAGTCTGACGCGAATACAGACAAAAAGAAATATCCTTGCCTTACAGCTAAGTGAGACAGCGAGTTTCGGCTATTTATTCTCGATTCCTGTGATGATTGACTATGTTGACCGTTATACGGCCGGCGGAGAGGAAGTCTATTTTTTCCTCGCGACACTCATGAATATAGTCGGTATTGTTTT
>CAXGMH010000037.1:0-19292 GCA_964010795.1 uncultured Alphaproteobacteria bacterium | reverse complement strand
CCGTTGATAGTTCTCCATAGCTTCCTGGAGGGGGAGGGGCTCAATTTCTCCATTTTTCTTATATATTAGCACCTCGCCTTTGACGTTGAACATCGGGCCGCCGGAGTTTCCGCGGTTAATTGACGGATCTGTTTGCAGGAAGTCATCATAAGGGCCCGCATTGATGTCTCTCTGGCGGGCAGAGATAATACCGGCTGTTACCGTGCCGCCGAGACCAAAAGGGTTTCCGATAGCAATAACCCAATCGCCGACGCGCATTTTATCGCTATCGCCAAATCGGGCTGGGGTTATCTCGGAAAGGTCGATTTCATTCGGATCAATTTTAAGCAATGCGATATCTGTCTTATCATCGGTCGCTAGAATCTCAGCCTTCACGGATTTATCATTATAGAAGGTAACGCGCACCTCTTCGGCATCACGAATAACGTGGTTATTGGTGACGATATAGCCCTGTACTTTGTCGATGACAAAGCCCGAGCCAAGAGATGCCGGTGGTATAGAGGGAAGCTGTCTTTGACGGCGATCCATAAATTCTTCAAAAAAGCGCTCAAAAGGGGAGCCTTCAGGAAATTCAGGCATCTCCGGCATGACATTGTCTTGGTCGAAATTCTGACTAGAGGATATATTGACGACGGTTGGCAAGAGCCTGTCGGCCAGATCAGCAAAACTTTCAGGCCTCTCGCTAATATTTTGTGCAAGAGCAGGAAGGGCTGTGAGAACAAACGCAATAAGACTTGCGATCATTACAAATGTTTTGAAGGCATGGTTATAGTCGCGTGGTTTAGCCAGAAATAGATGCATTTTCATCCCTCTCTATTTTGATTGTATATAGCTAAAAATTAGGCGCAATGATGCGACGGGTCAACTGTGAAGTCGTCTTTATTAGCGTCTATCCGAGCTTATCTGACTCTTTCGCGCATAAGATAGCTTTTGATTTTATCGAGCTTGCCGTTCTCTGCGGCAAATAGATATAGCCCGGCCCCGATAATGAGCGCCGCACCAGCCAGAACAGCAGGGCCGGGAATGTCACCAAATAGGAAATAGCCCAAAAGTGCCCCCCAGATCAGTTGTGAGTAATGATACGGAGCAACGACACCTGCATCGGCGAGTTTAAAAGCATAAGTCATAGAAGTAAGGCCGATAACGCTCAAGAAACCGGCAAATCCCATTAATGCGAGCTCTTGCCATGCCAGTATTTCTATCTCGAAGTCACTTAAGACAAAAAATGCCAAAAAGGTTGTAAGGAACGGATAAAAAACAAGAGGTAGTCTTGGGCTTGATGTGTCAAAGAATTTGGCTGATAGGCTCAAGAAGGAGAAAAAGACAGCAGATATTAAAACCAATATGACGCCGGTGGGGTTAATATCGGTGCCGGGTTGAGCGATTATCAAGACGCCTAGAAAGCCCACAGCAAGGCAGCCGGCCTTGGTTTTGGTCAACGGCTCTTTGAATAACACCATAGCAGCGATCGTCGATAGCAGTGGCGCTGTGAAAATGACAGAATAAAAAGTGGTTAATGTGACCATGCTTAGTGCATAGACAATGCAAAGCATTTGCGCGGCCTGCACAATTCCGCGGGCAATTGAGAGGAGCGGGCGTGGCATTTTGATAATGGTTTTATAACCCCCGAGCAGAGGTGCTGCGGGAATAAGCCAAATCACAGCCCATAAAACGAGCCACATCTGAACCTGAATCGGGTGATATTTCTCCAAAACAAGCTTGGTAATTGCATCTCCGATGGAAAAGCAAAGAAAGGTTGTCAGGGCAAACAGGACGGCTTTTGTTGTATCGTTCATTTCAAAGGCTCTTCTGGAATAATCGGTTTGGATTGTCTGAGGTATAAATAAAGCCCAGAGCCGATAATCAACGCGCCTCCGAGTATAGACCACGGGCCTGGCCACTCGCCAAAGAATATAACACCGAACATCATGCCCCAAATCATTTGTGAATAGTGATAGGGCGCGGCCACAGCGGCAGGCGTAAGTTGAAAAGCATAAGAGAGCAAGATCATGCCGCTAATCATGCCGAGACCTGTTAGGCCGCATAATAGTAAAGAGCCTGTTGAGAGAGACGGTAATTTCAGGGCTGTTGCAGCGTTGCCGCTTGTAAACCACATCACAGCGAATAATGCGCACGCAAATAAGGCGGGATAGAGAGCAAAAGGCGCTCTTGGATCGCTGGCTGGGAAGGCCTTATTGGTCAAGCTCATTAAAGCGAAGAAGAAGGACGAGCCGAGTGTGAATAAGGCTCCGACCGGATCAACATTGCTGCCTGGCTGGACGATTATCAGGACACCCGCGAAACCGATTAATAAACATACTAGCCGCCTTAAATTCAATTCTTCTTTGAACAATAGGCGGGCAAGCAGGCTGGTCCAAAGGGGCGCCATAAAGATAATGGCGTAAAATGCCGTGAGAGAAATGCTGTTGAGCGCATTGGCGGTAAACCACATAGAGGTCGCAGCACAGCCGGCTCTTAAGATATGAATATACCAGCGCGTTCCTAAGAGGAGGCTTTTATATCCTCCGATAAACGGTGTCGCAAAAAAAGCTGCAATCAAGGCACTGATCCCGACCCAGAGTTGCGTCTCAAGCGGTGTCGCGTCGAGCATGACGAATTTGCGGGCGACATCCCCCGCCGAGAAAATAAAGAAGCATAAAAGAGAGTATAAGATAGCGCGCTGGCCGTCCGTTAAATGTAGCAAAGACAATGGTGAACCAATCTAGTTTTGTTTACTTGGCATAGGATACTGCTTGGCTTTGTTATAGGCAAGACCAAGCGGATGGGACATCAAAGCGCTAGCTTGAACAGATATAAGGAATGTATTTTCTAGGACTTCACTTGCGCAAGGAATGTATCCACGGATCTTTGTAGTTCTTGTGAGAGCTTGGCCACTTCCTTGGCTGATACAAGAACGGCATCCGAAGAGTCGCCCGTTTGCTGTGAACCCTTTTTGACATCTTGAATAATCTCGGAGACGCGTCTGACACCATCAGAAGCTTCGGATACACTCCTCACGATTTCCTGAGTGGTTGAGTTTTGTTCTTCTACCGATGCTGAAACGCCTGATACAGATTGGTCTATATCGGTAATGTTTTCGATGATCTTTTCCATCGCTTCGACAGAGGCACGTGTCGCGCCTTGTATCTCGGCAATCCGGCCGCCGATTTCCTCGGTTTTCTTGGCGGTCTCTCCAGCCAGTTTTTTGACCTCATCGGCAACAACGGCAAAGCCTTTACCTGCTTCACCTGCGCGCGCAGCCTCAATCGTGGCGTTCAGTGCAAGAAGGTTTGTCTGCTCTGCGATATCACGAATAGCCTCAACAACTTCGCCAATGTTATCGGCAAGTTTGTCAAGTTTCTCGACAGTTTGGTTGGCGGTATCCGCATTTTTGGATGTGTCTTCTGCCTTGTGTTTAACAGAGGACATTTGTGTTGCAATTTCTGCAGCAGCAGCGGACATTTCTTCGATAGCGGCTGTTACAGTATTGACGTTTTGTGATGCTTCCGAGGACGACGCTGATACGTTTTCCGTGTCTTGGTTGGTTTGGTCTGCGATATTTCTTAAGCCTTCGGCGGTAGATTGCAGATCACCCGATGCAGAACTTAGAGAGGTAATAAGGCCCCCAACTTGTGCGTCAAAATCCTGAGCGATTTTGTCGAGCGTTTTCTTGCGGTCTTCTCTAGCCTTGCGCTCGGCTTCTTCGTGACGGGCCTCGGCCTCCTGTCTGGCTATGGCGTTGTCGCGGAAGACTTTAATCGCATCAAGCATTTCGCCAATTTCGTCTTTGCGGTTGTTATCTTTGATTTCAATATTGGTGTCACCGGCAGCGAGTTTTCGCATCTGGCTTGAAATTTGGTCGATATTGCGTGTCAAAAGGGCGCGGATAACAAAATACAAGATGATGATACCGATAAGCGCTACGGCAAGTGATACAAGAAGCCCTGTTTTCACCGCATCCCAGAGATAGGCATCAAATGTGCTTTTCTCTACACCGACATATAAAATACCAACAACGTCATTGCCTGTATTATACATAGGCTTGTATGCTGTGTAATAATCTTTACCTAGAATGGTGGCTTCGCCCAAATAGGTTTCTCCGCGCATCATGTAAGGGTAAACGCGACCCGTCTTGCCAAGTGGTGTTCCAACAGCACGAGAGCCATCATCCTTTTTGATGTTTGTTGTGCGTCTCCAGAAATCTTGAGTTTCTTCATCCCATAAAAATACGGTAGCAGTCTGCTTTGTAATATTCCCGATTTCGTCAATTAAGGTATGGTCTTCGAAACTGGGTATACTGGAAATAGTTATTTTTTCGACATCACCACTCTTTGAAGATAGCTTGACTGTCCAGCCGTCCAGATTGTACCGCATGACGCTTGCTGCGGTTAGAAGATTTTCTTGTTGGGCGGCGCTAATCTGACTTTTCAGGATGGATTGGATGTTGGTGTAAAAGGCTGCAACGATTGAGGCCACTAAGATAATAAAGACTAAAATAATAGAAAAAATAAATTTCTGACTTAGTTTTAAATTGATAGCCATAGTGATCCTCACATGATTTAGAACTAATAAATCTTTCTTTAGATAATCTATACTAAGATCATTATAAATTGAAGCGTTTAATTGCATGAGAGCACAATGTGAGACAGCTGTGTGTCGGTTCTTTTGGGTTATGCTAAATGGGGGCGTGGCGAAGATATAAAAAAAACCGCCTAAGCGGTTTATTATTTCTTTGAATGGTGCCGGAGAGAGGACTTGAACCCCCAACCTTTCGATTACAAATCGACTGCACTACCAATTGTGCTACTCCGGCGTTCTTCAAGAACAGGTGATTGATATAACCAATATTTTCTGTGGGTGCAATAGAAAAATGATATTAAATAAGCGTATATTTTTTAGAAAGTGATATCAAAGAAATGTCTGTATGCACGGCTATCTTTGTTGGGGGCGATTGTAGTGCTCTTGGAAAGTAGTCTTCCCTTTCTAAGAGCGATGGCGATATCTTTGTTGCCATTGCGATCAATGACGTTGATGTCTTGAATGACGGCTGATTTACGCATCAGAGAAGATTTATTCAGGCTAATCTGTTTGGCATTGGTTTGAACATAGACGATGTTTTCTTGGGCATCGAAATTAATGTCGTAATTGAGCTTATTACTGGACTCAAAAACCATACGAATTTTGGATGGGTAGTCGGCGACACGTATCTCAGAGATGCTCAGCCCTGATGCGGTTTTTGCAACATTAGCCTCTTTTTTCGCCTTTTCTTCGGCGGCAGTCGAGGTTTGTACTGGTGCCGTGTTATTTGACGGTGCCGGCGTGGTCATGACCGTAGAGCCGGGTGCTGTGAGGTCAGCGGGCACCTGTGGACGTTGTGGCTCAAGATTTAGAGAGCGGGGCTGTTCAATCAAGGTTTTCAGTTGACCGACAAGTTCTTGGATTTCTGTTTCAATCGCAACCAATCGTTTGATTGAGGGCAAAACATCATCCAAATCACTACGCATACGTTCAACTGTGTTTTCAAGTCGTGTGATTCGCGCCGAATCATCTTTAAGTGATTCGCCGAAAAGAGAGGCGGATTCGTCTTCGGTTTTCTCTGATAAGCGTTCATCAATGACATCCGGATTGAAGTCTTCCGGCATATCTTTGCGCTCGGCTTTGATGCGTGCTTTATCGTCCCGTGATCCGCTGAAATCAAGGCCTAACATACCACAACCACTTAAGCCTGCCATGAGAAAGAAGCAGAGCATAAGCCTTTGGAAACTGTTATTTTTATATTTAACTTTGAACACGTTAGACGCAACTTAGGATAGTATTGATCAATATTTAAAAAGGTAGCACGACTCGTGCACTATCATAACACAGAAAATAGTGGATGTATGTTTATCTGTGGATGATTTTGTGGGTAAACCATGAATAAGATTGAAAAAAGCGAGTTTTATGCTTGTGGCTAAACTTGGTCTTCTTACTCTGTCACCTAATTATTGAAATTCAACTCAATTTCGAAATTACCGTCATATAACCCATCAACGTATTGGATCGTCTCACCAAGACTGCGCAAGCGACCAACGAGGAAGAAAGTGTCCTGACCTTGCGCGTCCGTGACCAAGAGCTCTGGCGCTACGGTGATGTTATCAAGCAGGAAGTTTCCGGCAGGCTGGACCCCTACAAGGATATCGTTTTCTGGTACGGTAACGGTATAGGTTGTATTAGGCGGTGCATTTGTAACTAGGTATTGTCCACGCTGTGGCTCATCAATGAAAAGGATGTCACTGCTTTTAGTGACCGAACCATTTGGGTTGATGATAATTTGTGCTTCATCTGTGAAATCCAGCATCACAAAACGACCAAATGACAGGTTTTGCTCTATGCTCACTGTTTGGCCATAAGATGTGGATGGGATAGCGCTGCTGACGGCTGTTGAGAGCGCTATGCCGCATACACAGGCAACCTGCCTTAGGTTAAGGTGTAATGATTTGTTCATCATAAACACGCCCATCTAGTCCTTCAAACACAATACGCACTTTGCCTTTTCCTTTTGGGTCAACTTTCAGGGGAAGGCGAACATTGCGTTGATCGATCTCTGTGAAAACGTTGAAGTTAGCCATAGAGCCAATTGGCTCTTCTCTACCATTGTCGTCAATAAGGAATGCTCGCAATGTACCAAGCGCACTCGCATTTCCTGTTCTGGAGACAACGGTAGTAATTTCGGCTGCGGCACCGACTGTTTCTACGCTTTGTGGTGGGATATAGGCGATATTTTGGAAGGTTGCATCGACGGAGACATTACCGTGGCGAACAATAACAGGAATGGAAACGCCGAGATTCATATTAACCTGAACACGGACATCCTGCTCTTGAGCTGCTTCGGCTTGTTCAAAGGTATCGTAACGCGTGGCAACGATGTGGAAACGATATTCACCATCCGGAAGGTCGGAAGAGCGTCTTGCGGCGATGCGTACTTTCTGGCGGCCGGCTGTGTCTACTTCGAATTGTTTCGGGGAAATGCGAACCAGACGTTCAGGATCAAAGTCAGGTGATAAAGGCTCATTAAGTTTTGTATATTTCCCATTTTCATCCTGTTCGAAGTGGATAACCCGAACGCGATAAAGGCCGGGTTTGCCGAATAAATTAAGAACGGTAACTTCGCCGTTACGGTCACGCGGCTCAATAACCACAATACGTGGCAAGATATCAACGCGTGCCTGTGCCAGCGGTGAGAAAGCGAAGATAGCAATAAATGCCAAGCAAAGCGGTAGAATAAGTTTTTTCAACATATGTGATCCTTTAGTTCCAATTTATAGCTGTTTCATAGCATAAAAAAAACCTGCCGCAAAGGGCAGGTTTTCTTAAATCTTATTTATGATTTTTTTAGTAGGAAACAGTTACGTCAAAGCTACCAGTGTATGGTGTCGCCTGGTTGATCGTAGCACCTTCTGCTGCTGTGATCTCGCCACCGACGCGCAATACGTTTGTACCGCTACCGAAGCTTGCGTTGAACGTTTCTGTCCAGCTGATTGTTCCGCCAGATAGTGTGCGAACACCAGCGTTCCCGCCATTAAATGTTGTTGGGAAGTTGTCCAGAGACAATGTGTTAAAGCCAGCCTGAGGCGCTGTCACGTTGTCGATCGTGAAGTTCAGTGTTGCAGAGTCAACCGCGTCAGTGACCTGAAGGATCGCTGCAGTCGCAGCTGAGTCGTCGACAACTTCGGCAACTGCGTCTACGTCATCTGTATCCTGGCCGGCTTCAACTGGTGCTGCAGACAAAACGCCTGCGGCAGAAACAGTCGCAGTTGCGCCCATATCTTCGTCAGTTGGTGTGCCAGCTACTCCGTCTGAACCAGGAACAAGAGCAAGAACGCCGAAGTTCAAGCCACCGTTTGCAAGTGACATACTGATCGAGTTTGAAACATTGACGCTAGAGTTGATTGTAGCAGTCTGAGCGAATGCACTTCCTGCAAGAGCCGTTGAGCATATCAAGGCTGCTGCATAGAGGGATGTTTTAGCAAATATTTTCATTGAAATAACTCCTTTATCTTTCAATATCTTAGTAATTGACCGTTACATCGAATGAACCGGTGTATGGCGATGTGGAGGTAAAGCTATCGCCTGTGCCACCAGTGATCGTTGCACCGATGTCAAGCGTGTTGATCCCGCCGCCGACAGAAGCATTGTAGTTAACCTGAAATGCTGTGTCGATTGTTGCGCTTTGCTCGGACAATTGGTTGTTGAACCTGTATGTGAACGTATCCATAGTGAAGCTTTCTGTTCCACCATCGCTTGGTCCTACAACGTTTTCAATTGTGATGTTCAGTTCTGCGCCATCAGCCGCATCTGAAATTTCAACGGTTGCAGGCGTCGCAGCAGAATCATCAACAATAGATGAGATCGCACCAGAACCAGAACCGCCTACGTCAGTAGTTAGGTTACCGTCAGTGGAAATAGTCGTTGTTGTTGTCTGGTCCGCAGATGGGATCGCAACAATTGTACCAAAGTTCATTGGTGTACCTTGGTTGACAGTGACTGTGTTGTCGATAGAAGCCGTAACAGGAACGTTAACGGTCGTCTGCGCGAAAGCGCCTGTTGCAGAGACAGCACAGAGAAGTGCTGCAGCATACAACGATTTTTTTGCATATTTTATCATAAACAACTCCTTTTCTATGATATAATAAAGTACTTTATTATGAGTATAGACTATACTAGAATTCAAATGTTAAACAATAGTTAATTTCCGGGCTTTTAAAAAAATCTGTACTTTTCATGGATAAAAAAAGACATAACATTCATTTTTCAGTTTTTATTTTACTTATTTATTGTGCAGTTTTATGTCCTGCACAATCTTATGGCAATGAGCAGCAAAGTTTTAATGCAGATGCATTGCAAGCTTTGGCCGAGTCCTTTGTGAATAAGCTCGATCCTGTCTATAAAACATTCGAAGAAAAGGAACCGCAGGAAAAGAAGTTTAGGAAGAGTCTTTCCAACTTGCCTGATGGTACGTCTCTTATTCTAATTCCGCGTGTGCGGGAAATAGTATTTGATACCGATATTTTTGCAATAAAGCGCGAGGGGGATGTTTATCTCTCACTTGCAGATTTTATTTTTGCGCTCAATTTGCCGATTGATTTTAATCAGGATACAGGAATAGCATCTGGCTGGTTTTTAAGAGAAGACTGGCAATTTGATTTAAATATTGAGCGTGAAGAGATACGCGCTCGTGGTGAGAGCTTTCCTTTTATTGCGAGCGATTTTTATGAAGAGGATGGTGTTTTGTTCGTTTCCTCGGATGCGCTTGCTTCTTGGCTAGACTTTGGTTTTGACTTTGACTTGTCACAGCAATATGTCGAGCTTATGACGCCTTATGCGCTGCCTGCAATAAAAAGGCTTGAACGACAAAAGCGTCAGGCCGGTCTTTTAATGGCTGAAAATGAGCCGCAACTGCCTCGTGCGGATCAACCTAAGGAGTTTTTCCATCTTCAGGCAGGTAACGTAAATGAAAGGCTCAGATACTCAAAATTCGGATCGACTGGCGAAGGCAATTGGCGGGAGTCAACTAGTGTCGCTTTACAGGGACAGTTTCTGAAACAGGAGGCTGACGTTAATTTCACGCGTGATAGTGAGCGAGGTTTGCAAAATGTTTTTGCTCGATTTTCCTCGCGCGTGGAAGATGAGAGTCTATTGGGCCCGCTTAAGGCGAATTATTACGAGTTTGGCGATATCGGTAGCACATCAGTGCCTCTGACTGGCGGGAGTCAATCTGGCGTAGGTGCGCGCATTAGCAATAGCGATCTAATTACAGATAGTTTTACGACCACAGTAATTGAGGGGAACGCAACGCCGGGTTGGGATGTTGAGCTTTACCGCAATAATATTTTTCTAGGCTCTCAAACAGCTGGTTCGGATGGACGCTACCGTTTTGGGAATGTTGCCTTGTTTGCGGGCGAGAATAATTTCGAGATTTTCTTTTATGGTCTGCAGGGAGAAATTAGAAAAGAAACGGTGTTTATTCCCGTTAATGCTGAGCTTATTAGCCAGCAGGGCGGGGTTTACGATTTTTCGGTCACTATGGATGGTGAAAGGCTTTATGACACGGAGGATGTTCAGAGCAATGATGATGGAAAGTTGGATATAGCTGCAAGTTATAACACCATTATCAATGATGAGCTTTATGAATTTGGATTTCGTTCTCGCCCCATTGATGAAGAGCGTTACAATTTTTTGACGGCAGGCACTGTGACGGTGCGCAATGGAAACATATTGAATGCAACGCTTGGTCTTGACGAAGATTTAAATGTGGCCACAGAATTTGGTTTCAGGCGAGAGCAGGGGGATTGGGACTTGAGTGCGGGGCTTGATTTTCTGATGCGGGGCTTTGGGGCAACAGACGATGCTAACCCTGCTATTGTGCGTTTTGATACTACGGTTCAGAGAAGTCATGATGGCTTTTTCGGAAACGCAGGTAATTTTCAGTTTAGTACTGATTATCGTTTGCTGGCAGATGGAGGCAGTTTTTATGATCTGCGCTTAAGTGGTAGTGAAACGATGCGCAAGCTGAGCTTCAATGCAGGTCTTTTTTATGATGGGTTTGACCTCAAAGATGGTGATCGTGAAGATGGTCTCGGAACAAGCTTATCTGTTAGAGGGCGCGTTGGTCGAGGCTTTGTACGCGGTGGTGTGGACTACCGATTTATGCCGCAATCAACCATTGATCGGTATTTCCTGCAAGGGTATTACACATTCGGAACGAACAAAACAGCCGACCTGACATGGGATAAATCTCCAGAGACGGGTTTCTCACGCACAAGGCTGAATGTGAATTTCGAGAATAAATATTTCACAACTTCGCCATTCCTTGAAGTTAATTCGAATGACGATATGCGTGCTGGTGTAAATCTGAACTTTAATCTTGTGGAGACGCCGCAAGGCACTTTGCCACAGATCACGAGTGATCGGGTTGTCGGCCGCGGTGTTGTACAGGCGTATGTTTTCCTTGATAAGAATGGTAATATGAAATTTGACGAGGAAGATGAAGGTCTTCCGGATGTGATATTAGAGAGTATCAATTCCAGAAAAAGAGCAACAACGGATGATCTGGGGTTTGCGGCTCTTTACGAGTTACAGCCGAATTATCCGACAGACATCAATATCGATAAGGACTCTTTGCCGGATTATTTCATGGTCTCGGCCTTTGAGGGGCGTTCCGTTTTGCCATTGGCAGGACAAATTTACCGTTTTGACTTTCCTGTGCATATGGCGGGTGAGATCGACGGCACTGTCTACTTAAGGTCGCTGGACGGCGGACGTTCGCCTCTGGGGAATTTTGTCAAAGACCTGATCCCGCTGGATGATCCGTCCAAGGGTGTGATTGATGCTCAAGTGGCGTTTGACGGCTTTTATCTATTCTCACAAATTCCACCGGGAAAATATTTGATGGTGATGCGTGAGGAGAGCCTTTCACGCAATCTCGGTAATCCTATGCCGGAGGTCTTTGAGATTACCTATGAGGGGGATGTTTTCTTTGGAACCGATATCGAGGCACGCGAAGGCGGCGGCTTTGTCGATTACCGCGTGACGTATGATAAAGAGGGCGTGACCGAGCCGGAATTTTCTTTGCTCGTAAAGTCGACAGGTATTTCCGAGCTTTCGAAACTGGTTAAGCGGATACTTCTGGCGCGCTACAGTCACGATGCCTTAAGTGACCTTGACAAGGTTGATACAGATGAGGATTTAGCAAAGAAAGGCTATGACCGATACGCTGGCACGCGAGAGGATATCCATGAGGCTTGTTCCAAGCTCAGCGAGAAGAACATTACCTGTTATGTTGAGGTGTATGGCATCACGGTCGAGAAAGATGAGTCTCTAGCATTATAAAATAGATAGACCTGATCTACCGCTCGGCGAGTTTCTTTTCCAGCCAGTGGATGTTGTAATTGCCTGTCGCGAAATCGTCTTCTTGGATAATCCAGTGGTGAAGCGGCAAGGTTGTTTCCACACCTTCTACCACAGTTTCCTCAATAGCTCGTTTTAAGCGCTTGATGCATTCTTCGCGGTTGCGGCCATGAATAATCAGCTTTCCGATCATGGAATCGTAATATGGCGGAATAGAATAGCCTTGGTATATGGCGCTATCCATACGAACGCCAAGGCCACCAGGCGCGTGATATTGCTTGATTTTGCCCGGAGAGGGCATAAAGGTTTCCGGATTTTCTGCGTTGATACGCACTTCGATCGCGTGACCGCGGAAACGGATTTGTTCTTTTTGAACGCTTAATGGCTCTCCCGCTGCAACGCGGATTTGCTCGGCGATCAAATCGATACCTGTAATCATTTCTGTAACAGGGTGCTCTACCTGAATACGAGTGTTCATTTCCATGAAGTAGAATCGACCCTCTTCATAAAGGAATTCAATAGTTCCGGCGCCGACATAGCCCATTTTACGGATCGTATCTGCAACCAAAGAGCCGATCTCTTCTCGCTCTTCCGGCTTGATCGCTGGTGACGGGCCTTCTTCGACAACTTTTTGGTGACGGCGCTGGATCGAGCAATCGCGCTCTCCTAAATGAATAGCATTTCCGTGCTTGTCGCCAAAGACCTGAATTTCGATGTGGCGCGGCTTGGTCAGGAATTTCTCCATATAGACTTGCGGGTCGCCGAAATTTGCCTCGGCTTCGCGGCGCGCCGTTGAGTATGCCTCTTCAAGTTTTGATGGCTCATGAACCACCTTCATACCGCGTCCACCGCCACCTGAGACAGCTTTGATAATAACTGGGTAACCGATCTCTTCCGCTGTGGTTTTGGCTTCTTCAAAGCTTTCCAAGATACCGTCAGAGCCCGGAACAACCGGAACGCCAAGTTTAATCATCGTGTCTTTGGCCACGGCCTTATCGCCCATCTTTTCAATGTGTTCAGGCTTGGGGCCGATAAAGGTAAAACCGTGCTCTTCGACCATGCGTGCAAATTGCGCGTTTTCAGATAAGAAGCCATAGCCCGGATGGATGGCGTCTGCGCCAGTAACTGTTGCTGCAGAGATGATCGCAGGGATATTGAGGTAGCTTTCTTTGGACGGGCCGGGGCCTATACATACGGATTCATCAGCTAGACGAACGGCCATGGAATTTGCATCGGCCATGGAATGGACAACAACACTTTGGATGCCTAGCTCGCGACAGGCGCGGTGGATCCGCAGGGCAATTTCTCCTCGATTGGCAATCAGTACTTTTTTAAACATAGCGTTTGCTTTTTTGGAAATTACTCGATGATGATAAGGACGTCGCCATATTCAACAGGCTGGCCGTCTTCGACGATGATTTGTGTGACAGTCCCGCTCTTGTCGGCTTTGATCGGGTTCATAACCTTCATAGCTTCGATAATCAGGATCGTGTCGCCTTCTTTGACGCTTGCGCCTTTTGTAACAAAGCTTGGTGCGCCTGGCTCAGGCTGAAGATAGGCTGTACCAACCATCGGTGCGCGCATTGCGCCCGGGTGGCTTTCAGGTGACGCCGGTGCATTTGTATTGGCCTGACCGGGAGCAGCCGGATCAAGATTTGCGACAGGAGCTGCTGTGGCTACGGCAGGAGCCATAGCTGGGCTGGCAATCGCCATACCTTTGTTGACTCGGATAGATTGTTCTCCATCGACAACTTCGATTTCATTCAATCCTGTTTCTTCAATCAAATCAGCCAGTTCACGAATGGCTTCAGCGTTAATTTTCATGCGGTCTCACCCTTAATTATTATTGCTCATAAGTCAGAACACCGCACACTACTCAAAAAAAATGGCAAAGGCAAGCAACTCTTGCAGAATTGTCCCCAGATAGACGCGTGTTTTGTTTTGGATCAAAGGGTTAGTGTGCGTGACCACCGTGATTTTCTTGGTGATTATGCTTTTTATTCAAGGGCTCTCCACGCGGAATGACGGGCACGGTAATCGTTCTTGGTCCTGCTTTTTCAAAATGCAGAGTCAGCTCAAATTCCATGCCTGCGTCATAGGCTTGCTTTGGAGCCATAATCATAATGTGGTCGCCATGAGGTGATAACGTATGATGACCGCTGGCGGGTATGTCAAAGCTCTCGACTTTACGCATCCGCATGATGCCGGCTTCCTTGACGTGAGTATGCAGCTCGAGGCGGTCGGCAAGGTTCGGGTTTACGAATTCTGCACTGACCAGTTTATCTGCATGACCTGCATTATTGTGTAGTGTCATGAACAGTGCTGCTGCGGGGGCATAGCGCCCTACAGGAAAGATATAGGCATCTTCTATAACGATTTTCTCTTGAGCTTCTTTTGAGGCGTGCATCCCATGCTTTTGAGCTTGAGCGCTTTGGATGCCGGCAAATAAAGCGATTGCCCCCATCGTCAGGCTTGTAAAAACGAGGCGTGATAGGGAAAAAGTCATAATTGAGGCTCCTTGGTATGAATTCTTAAATATTAAATAAAGGTCATGCACTAAAAGTCCAGCCCTCAAAGGTTGCCGACCATTTGGCTGAGATTGAAGACGGAATAAGCATCATGGTCGATAATCTCGGGGCCTAATATCATACCCGGAGCACGTTCAATACCTGCCATATGAGCAAGGCTACGGTTCCAGAATAAGTCGACATACAGGTAATCCGCCTCCAGATTAACGGCCGGCAAAGTGTTTTCGGGATCAATCCTGTTTAAAACTGTGTCAAGCGACTGTACATTCAATAGCTCGATCGGCTGACGCATAAGCGCATCATGGATTGCAAGGCTGTAGCCTGTTTTCTGATGTGCCAAAACAAGCTTAGCAAGACGCATGGATGCTGGATTTTGCTTATTCGGCAATGGGCGCACAATGACTTTGGCCTCGAGGTGTTGTGCCCGCAATTGTGTCAGGTTTTGATTGATGCGGTGTGATCCGGCATTGAGGTAATCGACGAAATGAACGATAGCAATGGGCGCATCTTTGCGACCGATGGTCAGTGTGTCATTGCCTTGTTTGGCGACAAAACTACTGATATTGGCAAAGCCCGGGCCCAAAAGCGCATAGCCTAAGACGCTGAGAAAAAGTATAAGTGCCGCAATCTGTGTGTTCATCGCTTAATAGCCTATGGCAAAACCTTATTCGCCGCCTTGCGCTCCGTCTTCAGTTTCTTCGGCCTCGGCCGCATTTTCGGCGCGCGTTTCATCAATCATTGCTTGAAGGCGCTCTTGACCGATATAACCGCGTGCCAGCTCATCTCCAACGATGAATGATGGCGTCCCACGAATGCCAAATTTGTTCATATAAGCAAGGTTTTCATTGAGGATTTCATCCAGTGCAGGATCATCTTTGTCAGCCTTTAGTTTTTCGGCATCGAGACCGTTCTCTTCGGCCAGTCTCATGAATACGCTTTCATCATATTGCCCACGATGTTCCATCAACGCAACGTGATAAGGGAGGTATTTATCCTGTTTATCTGCAGCCAAAGCCCATTTTGCAATTTCGCGTGAAGACTGGCTTAGGATCGGCACTTCTTTGAAGACAACGCGGACGTCGTCATTGTTTTCAAGGACGCTTGTTACATCCGGTACAGCGCGCTTACAAAAGCCGCAATTATAATCGAAGAATTCAACAACAGTGACCGCAGCATTTTCTGCGCTGGCGCCTGCTGTCGGAGAGGCGGTGTTTTCAAATAAAAAGGCCGCTTCTGTTTTGATAGCTTCTTCTGCTGCGCGGGCTTGCTCGGCCTCTTGACGAGCTTGGAAATCATTAACGCTTTGCATGACAATATCGCCGTTTTGCAGGATATAGTCTTTAATCAAAGCCTCTATCTCGGATTTTGTGACGTAATTTTGTTCGGCTGCCGCCTCGCCTTGTGCAAAAGCAGCGGGGGATACGCCTGAAAGCATGAAACCGATAAGAGAGAGGGAAAGCAGATGTTTTTTCACGTTGATAATCCTTTGTAACCTTTTTAACTATAATAAATATAATGCATTCACCGCAATCTTCAAACCCCCTTTATTATAATAATGAACGTCCATGCAGGGGGGATGATTTAAGGCGCAGAAGCCTCTTTACTGCTAAGGGCTGCGAGAATGTCTTTTGCGCGGAAATATTGCGGCGTGCGTCTTGGCAGGCTTTGCAGGGCAATCTCTATGTGGCGTCTTGTATCTGCCAGGGCGCCTTGTCTAAGTGAGGCTTCGGCGCTGTATAAATGAGCCAGCCCGTCCTCATCAAGTTTGGCATAGGCTTGCGCGAGCAAAATGTAAGTAAAGCTGGATGACGGATCGATTTGAGATGCGCGCGTTAATGTTCCAACGGCTTCCTCTAGCTGCGCCTTGGAGTCGCTGCCCGTGCCTTGCACCATGACTTGTCCATAGGCCGTCATAAGAAGTGGCGTATTGGGTTTTAGCTCCATAGCCTTTTTGTAAAAGCGACGTGCCTCGACAACTTCACCACGGTCTTTGTGGACTTGTCCTGCAAGCTCGTGGAAGTAGGGGTTATCACGCTCTTCTGCGATAAGACGGTCAATCTTTTTAAGGGCTTCTTTTGTTTCATTAAGGCGATAAGCGGAAATTGCGCGTGCATAACGTGCGGCAAGGCTGTCTTCGCTTTCGGGGTGGAAGCGTTCGACCCTCTCGGGCGACAAAAAGCCAATCAATTTCGCACGCATTCGGGCGTGTTGGTCAGCTTTGCGCTGTGTTTCCTGATCGCTACTGCGCGATTTGAACTGAGCTTCAATCTGGTCGTGACGATGGCGTAGAGCCTCGATCCGGTCGCGGGTGATCGGGTGTGTTCTGGCATAGGCCATTTGTTGGCTCGCGGGTAAAAGCTCTTGCGACTGAAGCTTCTCGAGAAAGGTGAGTAAACCGCTCGGGTCTTTTCTGGCTTGAGAGAGGAAGGTGAGAGCTGCTTGATCTGCGGCGGATTCTTGAATGCGTGAATGCGCCAGATAATCCGTCATGCCGATGGCTTGTCCTGTCTGGATAGCCGCGCCTGCTGCTCCGCTGTCGCCGGATAAAATAGCCGCGCCGATGCCGACAAGCGTCGAGACGATCATTTTTGTGGCCGATTGTGTTTGAGCTTCGCGCGCGCGGATGAGGTGGCCGCCTGTGATATGGCCTAGCTCATGCGCGAAAACGCCGATGATCTCATCTGCATTTTCCGATTTAGTTAAAAGCCCGGTATGGAAAAAAACATTGCTGCCCCCTGCTACGAAGGCGTTTACATTGTCATCTTTGACTAAGTAAACGTTGACCGATCTAGGTTCCATTCCTGCGGCTCGTAAGATCGGAGTAAACCACTCATTCATATAGCTTTCTATTTCACTGTCACGAATAAGCGTCATGCTCATCGCGCTTGTCGTCTGAAACAAAAGCACTAACGTGGTGATAAAAATTGCAAATTTGCGATACATGATATAAACCTTAAGCCAATTTATAAATAAGAGATAGAATTTTTAAAGCCATGGCCAAACCGCCATCATCATCACGAAATAAAAAGGCGACACGCGTTAAAACGGCACGTGGTCGCAAGATATCGTCTACGCGTTGGTTAGAGCGTCAACTAAACGACCCTTATGTAGCCGAGGCACAGCGTCTGGGCTATCGCTCACGCGCAGCGTTCAAGCTTGTTGAGCTGGACGAGAAATTGAATCTGCTTAAGAAAAACCAGATAGTGGTCGATCTCGGTGCAGCACCCGGCGGTTGGTCACAAATTGCCGTAGAGCGCGGGGCTGATACCGTGGTTGGGCTGGATATTTTGCCAATTGAGCCTTATCCCGGCGCAGATTTCATCGAGATGGATTTTACCGATGAAAATGCACCGCAAGCCTTGATTGATGCGCTGGGCGGTAAACAGGTGGACTTGGTTCTATCTGACTTGTCTCCTAATACAACAGGGCACCAAAAAACAGACCACTTGCGAATTATGATGCTGGTCGAGATGGCTTATGATTTTGCGCGTCAAGTGATGCGCCCCGGTGCGCATTTTGTCGCAAAAGTCTTTCAGGGCGGTGCGCAGGGTGATTTGCTTAAGCTTGTGAAATCAGAGTTCCAGACGGTTAAACATTTGAAGCCGCCTGCAAGCCGCAAAGGCAGTCCCGAGCAATATCTGATCGCTCAGAACTTCAAGGGCCTAAGAGACTAATTCACGTCTCGCTATAATCTTATGGAGCAGTGGGCTCAGATGTGGGCTTTGCTTTTTTGCCTGTCAAAGGTCGTACAGAGATATCATAGCCAAGTTCCTCGAAACGGCTGAGGGCGAAGGCGTAATATTCTGCATCTTCCTTGTAGCTTTCATAACGACCAGAAGCGCCGCCATGACCAGCCGCCATATTGGTTTTCATCATGAAAGGACCGCCTTTGGCTTGATCGCGCAGCTTGGCAATCCATTTCAAAGGCTCCCAATAGGTTACGCGGTAATCCGAGGCAGCAGTGAGCGCCAGAATTGGCGGATAAGTTTTGCCCTCTGCTGTGCCTATACCAATATTTGTATATGGGCAGTAGCCTTTCATGACGTTATAGATTTCAGCGCTTTCTATCGGATTGCCCCATTCGTCCCATTCTGGGGGAGTGAGGGGCAGGCTCGGATCCATAATGGTGTTCAAGACATCGACAAATGGGACGCATGCAATGACACCGCCAAAAAGCTCTGGATCTTGGTTGACGCTGGCGCCGACCAGCATACCGCCCGCCGAGCCGCCATGAATAATATTTGTGCCAGGTTTTCCATAGCCCATTTCATTCAATGCGCGCGCGGAATCGACAAAATCGTTAAAGGTATTTGGTTTTTGTTCAAATTTTGCATCTTTGTGCCATTTCTGCCCCATATCGGCACCACCACGAATATGGGCTACGGCATAGATAGCGCCACGATCGGCAACTGAAAGGCGCAACGTGGAAAAATGCGCCGGCATTGAAATGCCGTAACTTCCATAACCATACAGCAACAGCGGAGCTGAGCCATCAGTTTTGGTTGATTTATGTCTGAGTGTTGTAATAGGCACCAGCGTTCCGTCACGTGCTTCTATTTTAAAGCGTTCGACGATATAGTCATCTGGATTATGGCCACTTGGAATCTGCTGCGTTTTAAGCAAAACACGTTTATCCGTGTCGCGTAAATCGATCTCCCATTTTTCGGTGGGTTTGGCAGGTGTTTCATAGCTTAGACGAATGCTGTCGCTTTCAAATTCTGCACCTGTTCCTACGCCCAGTGCATATGCTTCGTCTTCGAAATGGATGACTTTCTCGTTGCCGTCATAGTCGCTGACGATAACGCGAGGTAAAGCATTATGACGTTCCAGACGGATCATATAATTTTGCTTGCAAGACAGGCTTGTAATTTCAATATC
>CAXGMH010000036.1:0-20170 GCA_964010795.1 uncultured Alphaproteobacteria bacterium | reverse complement strand
CTGGCCACCTTTGGGGCTGGCTGTATATATAGTGAGCTATTATCCGAATTACTGGCTGGTCAAGCGCTTGCGTAAATCGTATCGCAAACATAAAAAGACGTTAAAGAAAACGCATGAGAAAGAGCTCGTTTAATGATTATCGGACTTGGCAATGATATTGTAGATATTCGTCGCGTTGAAAAAGTTCTGGCGCGATTTGGTGCCCGGTTCGAGCAGCGTTGTTTTACACAAGTAGAGCTGGCCAAGGCCGAAAGTCGCGCAGGCGGCGGACAGAAAGTATCAACGTTGGCGAAGCGCTATGCGGCGAAAGAGGCCGGGGCTAAGGCGCTGGGTACGGGGCTTGCGCAGGGCGTGTCATGGAAGGAAATTGGCGTCGAGAACCTTGAGAGCGGCCAGCCATGTTTAATTCTAAAAGGTCGTGCAAAACAAAGGCTCGAGGACTTGACCCCTTCTGGTTATCTGGCGCATATTCATTTGAGTTTGACCGATGAGCCGCCTTATGCCCAAGCGCAGGTTATTATTGAGGCCAGACCAAAAATATAAAGATTAAAGCGACGTAGAGTATATGAGCCAGAGCGAACAAGACGTTAAAGACGATGTGCAAGACCCGCAGTTTCATGGTAACGAGTGGTGGGAGCTGATTAAAACAGGTGTAATTGCTTTGTTGATTGCGGCCGTTATTCGTACGATTTTGTTCGAGCCTTTTAATATCCCTTCAGGATCTATGAAGCCGAATTTACTTGTTGGCGACTATCTGTTCGTCTCGAAATTCTCATACGGCTATTCTCAATATTCGACGCCTTTCGGCATTATTCCGATTGAAGGCCGCGTAAATGCTCAACCGATTGAGCGCGGTGATGTCGCTGTGTTTAAACTGCCTTCTAATAACAAGACAGATTATATCAAGCGTGTGATCGGCCTTCCCGGAGATAAGATTCAGGTGATCCGCGGGCGGCTTTATATTAATGGTTTCCGCGTGCCGAGAGAGCGTGTCGGAGAGGTCGAAAGCCGTAAACAGATTGCCTCTTATCTTAATGCGACTGTACGCATGACGGAATATGTCGAGACGTTGCCCAACGGTGTGACCTACCATATTTACGAGGAAAGCGATCAGGGGCCGCTCGATGATACGCCTGTTTTCACTGTTCCCGAAGGACATTACTTTATGATGGGCGACAACCGCGATAATTCCCAGGATAGTCGCGTTATGCAGCAGGTCGGCTTTGTGCCTTATAAGAATTTTGTCGGCCGAGCCGAGCGTATTTTCTTCTCAATCGGTGATGGTGCGCAGATTTGGGAAATCTGGCGTTGGCCGGCGGCTATTCGCTATGATCGTTTGTTCCAGTCTATTTCGGGCGGCAAGTCATAAGGGCTGCTATGGAGAATGCGGGTAAAACAATTCCTGATTATCTGAGTGCATATGCCGGTCATCCGGGGCTGTCATTGGCTTTGGCGCATTCTTCGGCGGGTGGCGAGAATTATGAGCGTCTTGAATTCTTAGGTGATCGCGTGTTGTCGCTTGTCGTTGCCGATATCTTATATGAGAGATTTCCCGATGAAACCGAGGGTGATATGGCCAAGCGTCATACTGCGCTGGTGCAAGGGACGACTTTGGCACAGGTGGCCCGTAACCTTGGATTGGCTGAATTCATTCAAATGTCTTCGGCTGAGCGCGAGGCGGGTGGCGCGGAAAATGATAATATCCTCGCAGATGTGATGGAATCTGTGATTGCTTTTTTATATAAAGAGCTGGGGCTTGTTGAGGTAAAGCGCCTTATCTCGTTTCATTTCGGAGCGCTTGTCGATGAAATGACAGCACCTCCGCAAGATCCAAAGACGGCGCTTCAGGAATGGGCGCAGGCGCGCTCTTTGGGTTTGCCGAAATATGAGATGGTCGGACAAAGTGGCCCAGACCATGCGCCGGAATTTGAAATAGAGGTGACAATCAAGGGCTATCCGTCTGCGCGGGCTGTTGGTTCTTCGAAACGTGAGGCGCAAAAACGCGCAGCGCAAGATTTGTTTGAAAGGTTAAGTGATGGGCAATAATCAAGGTCAGGATCAAAATCAGCAAAGACGCTGCGGCTTTGTCGCTGTTTTGGGGCTTCCTAATGCGGGGAAGTCAACATTGATTAATGCTCTTGTCGGTGAAAAAGTCACGATTACGTCTCGTAAAAGCCAGACAACGCGAATGCAGTTGCGCGGGATAGCTTTGGAGGGGATGAGCCAGATCGTTCTTATTGATACCCCCGGTATCTTTAAGCCTAAGGCACGTCTCGATTTTGCTATGGTTGAGGCTGCTTGGGCGGGGTTGGAAGAGGCAGAGCTTTGTCTCTTGATCGTTGATGCGTCAAAAAAGGATGCTGTCGAAGCGCAGGCTCCACTGCTCAAGCGTTTGAAAGAGGCGGGCAAGCCGGTCTGGTTGATTTTGAATAAGGTTGACCGTATGCGCAAAGAAGATCTTTTGGGGGTGACGGCGGCGCTGAACGCACAATATGATTTCGCTCATACTTTGATGATATCGGCTACCAAAGAAAGCGGTGTCGGCGATCTTCGTGCGGCGCTGGCAAAGGCGATGCCGGAAAGTGAATGGGCGTATCCCGAGGATATGGTTTCAGATATGCCGTCAAGACTTTTGGCGGCAGAGGTGACGCGCGAACAGATTTTTGATCGTCTTCATGATGAGTTGCCTTACGCTATCCATGTCGAGACGGAAAGCTGGGAAGCTTTTGATAATGGCGATATTAAAATCTCTCAGGTCGTCTATGTCCATAGAGACAGTCAAAAGGCGATTATACTCGGGAAAGGCGGTCGCCAGATTAAAGATATCGGGGCGAAAGCACGCGAAGAACTGGGGCGTATGTTTGAAACAAAAGTGCATTTATCTTTGTTCGTTAAGGTTGATGAGCGCTGGCAAGATAACCCTGAGCGCTACGCTTTTCTCGGCCTAAGCTTTAATTGATTTTTTCTTATTCCATTCAACGTAATTTTTCGTTTCCGGTGCTGTTTAAGTGTCGAGAAGATATGTACGCGTATGTGTGCAAAACCGCATGAATAGGGGGCTGTGGATAAAGTGCCTCGTTTTTCGTGTGGAAAAGCCTAAAAACACTTGACCAGACTCTTTGCCGATGGAGTCGGGTTTGGTAGGGTAAAAATGCGCGACGGAGTTAATCCATAAGCCATTGAATCAAAAATATAAATTCTCAATTAGAGGACGCTACATCTATGTCAAAATCAAGCTGGACCGAGGATCGTGTCGAATTGCTCACTAAATTATGGGGGGAGGGCAAAACGGCTTCTCAAATTGCCGAGGTGTTGGGCGGTGTAACGCGTAATGCCGTGATCGGTAAAGCGCACCGTTTGAAACTGTCTAAGCGCAGTTCTCCTATACAAACGAGCCGCAAGCAAAAGGCGCGCCCACAAATCGATACGCCAAGCCATATTCCTACAGGTTTAGGTGTGAGCATCCTTGACCTCAAAGAGCGCTCTTGCCGTTGGCCGAATGGCGATCCGAAGAAATCCGATTTCACATTTTGTGGTTGTGAATCTTTGCCGGGTCTGCCTTATTGTGCCACTCATGCTTCTATCGCTTATCAAGGCTCTGCCAAGAAGTTTGCGATCCATGTTGATGAGTCTATCGATGTGGTTGATGAAGAAAAAATGTTTGGCGGCAACTCTAATTCATAAAGCCGATACAGAATTAAAAGACCCTAAGGGTGTGTGTGAAAGCCGTCTTGATATTATATTGAGACGGCTTTTTGTTGCGCGTTTTACGGGTTGTGAAGAAGGGAGCGGTGCATTATCTTGATAAAGGCGTGCAGCGCACAAACATTTGGCAGGAATGCATATGAAAAAATCTTATTTTATCGCTTTGGTTATTATCATCCTTGCGGCTATCTGGATGGTCAGTGGTTCGTTTTCAGGCAAAGAAAATGAAAATATTGAGCAAAACCAAGATGCTAGCGCTATATCTGAAAGTGATGATGTGGCAAAAGAGCTGCAAAAAGTTCGCGCTGCCCGTTTAAGTGCGCAGCAATTTATTGACCGCGTTGAGGTGACAGGCGTCTCGCAATCCTCTAAGGCAGTGACTTTGCGCGCCGAGATTGCGGCCTCTGTTAAGCGTGTTCATCGTGAGGAAGGTGAGGCGGTTAAGCGCGGTGACTTGCTCGTGTCTTTGGATAAAGATGATCGCCAAAGGGCTGTATCAGAAGCAAAATTATTGATCGAGCAACGGCAGAAAGAGTTTGAGGCGTCCGAAGAGTTGGCGGCAGAGGGGTTTACCTCTGATATCCGTTTGAAAGAGACGCGCGCAGCTTTGGAGCAATCAAAAGCGGCGCTTTTGCGGGCTGAGCTGGCTTTGGAAAATACGCAAATTCGTGCACCCTTCGACGGTGTTTTAAACACACAATACATCGAAGAAGGTGATTTCGTGAATGTCGGTGACGAGCTTTATCATATGGTTCAGCTCGACCCGATCGAGTTTGTCGGCTATGTCACGGAAAGACAGCGCATGAAGCTAAGGCTGGGTAAGGTCGGTACAGCTCAGTTATATAGCGGTGGTGAAGTGCCAGTGACAGTGACCTATCTGGCGCCGGCTGCTGATCCGGATACGCGCACTTTTCGCATAATCGCGCGTGCGGATAATCCTGAATATATAATCGCGGATGGATTGACGGCCGTGCTTGATATCCCCGTTGATGAAACATTTGGCTATAAGGTCTCTCCTGCGGTTCTAACATTAGTGGATGATGGTCAGGTGGGGGTGAAATTGCTGAGTGATGACAATGTCGTTTCTTTCCATCCTGTCGAGGTTTTGGAGGACGCCAACACTCATATCTGGCTGGGTGGTTTGCCGGAGCGGATTAGTCTTGTCACTGTTGGGCAGGATTTTATCGTTGAGGGGCAGGAGGTTAGCCCAAGCTTTGTGCAGCAAAGTTTAAGTGAGACTGTACAATGAGTTCTGCAGACGAGCACCGAGATCAGCAGGATCAGGCCGATCAGATAGCCACAGGTGGCTCAATTGTCGATTTTGCGATCAATCGCGCGCGGATGGTTGTTGCGCTTTTGATCCTGTTGTTGATTTGTGGTTTTTATGCCTATCACGATATATCAAAAGAATCCTCGCCCGATATTGATATCCCGCTCATTTATGTATCGATGTATCTGGAGGGAGTGTCGCCAGAGGATTCTGAGCGCCTGTTGCTTCGCCCTATGGAACAAGAGCTTACCGCGATTGAGGGTGTGGATGAGATGCGTTCATCGGCCTATCTGGGGGGCGGATATGTGATCTTGGAGTTTCAAGCAGGCTTTGATAAGGATAAAGCGCTTGAGGATGTGCGCGCCGCAGTGGATCAGGCGCGTCCAGAGCTGCCTGAAAGCATGGAGCAAGACCCGTCTGTTCAAGAGATCAACCTTTCTCTGTTCCCGATCATTGCCATTACACTTTCCGGTGACGTGCCCGAGCGTACCTTGCTCCGTATTGCCCGTAACCTACAGGACAAGCTGGAATCAATCGACAGCGTTTTAGAGGCGAATATATCGGGTGATAGGGAAGAGGTGGTCGAGATATTGATCGACCCTGCCGAGTTGGAAAGCTATGGACTGCAAGGGCAAGACCTGCTTAATTTCTTTAATCGCTCTAACCGTCTTGTTGCTGCTGGAACGCTTGATAACGGGGCCGGTGGTTTTGCGATTAAGGTGCCCGGTCTTTTCGAAAGCACGACAGACCTTTTGGATATGCCTTTGCGTGTGTCGGGGGATTCTGTGGTTAAGGTTCGCGATATCGCTGAGATCAGACGAACCTTTAAAGCACCTAAGACCTTTGCTCGTATAGATGGCCAGCCCGGTCTTGTCATTGATGTCGTTAAGCGCTCTGGCGAGAACATTATCGAGACGATTTCCAAGGTGGAGAAGGTCGTTGCTGAAGAGCAGAAATTATGGCCTGAAGGCGTTGTGGCCAACAAGATATTGGATGAGTCCGAAGACATACGAACGATGCTTGTTGATTTGCAAAACAATATGATTTCGGCGGTGCTTCTGGTTATGATCGTGATCGTGGCTGCTCTCGGTCTGCGCGCAGCGGGGCTTGTCGGCGTTGCGATACCGGGTGCATTTCTCAGCGGTGTTTTGTTTCTTTATCTCAGCGGTCTTACGGTCAATATTGTTGTTTTGTTCTCGCTTATTTTATCAGTCGGGATGCTGGTTGATGGTGCGATTGTTGTTGTTGAATATGCCGATCGACGCATGGCCGAAGGCGCGCATAGATCGGTGGCTTTTGCGGATGCGGCCAAAAGAATGGCGTGGCCAATTATTGCGTCAACAGCGACGACCCTTGCGGCCTTTGCGCCGTTGCTGTTCTGGCCGGATATTGTCGGCGAATTTATGAAATATATGCCGATCACTTTGATTGCAGTGCTCAGTGCCTCATTGGCGATGGCTTTGATTTTTGTGCCGGTGGTGGGATCGTTGATTGGCAAAAAGGGTGAAATGTCTGATCCAGAAGTGATGAAACAGCTCAACGCTGCGGAAAGCGGAAATCTGGGGACGATCACTGGTTTTACAGGTGCTTATATTTCGTTCTTAAGTGGCGCTCTTAAGCGACCTGGTGTGGTTTTGTTGTTCTGTGTAGTTATGCTGTTCGGTGTGAATATTGCTTACGGTAAATTCGGTAAGGGGGTTGAGTTTTTCCCTGAGATCGAACCAGAAGTGGTGTCCGCTCTTGTTCATGCGCGCGGGAATTTGTCTGTGTGGGAGGAAAAAGACCTTGTGCGTGAGGTCGAGGAACGAATTCTCGGAATTGAGGGGATCGAAGTTGTGTACACAACAGCGGGAAGCAGCATCTCTCAGGATAACGAAGAAATTGCGGCCGATGTTATTGGCCAAATCCAGATCGAGCTTAAGGATTGGCAAGAGCGCCGTCCGGCACAGGAAATTATCGAAGAAATCAGAGCAAAAACTGGAAATCTGTTCGGGATCAAGGTTGAGATGCGTAAACAGGAAGAGGGCCCGCAAGGCGGTAAGGATATTCAGATCGAACTGGCTTCGCGCTTTCCGGAACGTTTAGAGCCGATGGTAGAGCTTTTGCGGGATGCCATGGTTGACATCGGCGGATTTATTGACGTCGAGGATAGTCGGCCACTGCCCGGAATTGAGTGGGAATTACAAGTTGACCGTGCGCAGGCCTCAAAATTCGGGCTGGATATCACTGCGATTGGGAACTATGTGCGCATGGTCACGAACGGGCTGGAAGTGGCTGAATATCGCCCTGATGACAGTGATGAGGAGATTGATATCGTTGTCCGTCACAATGAAGCTTACCGTACAATTGAGCGCCTATCTGAAATTCGTATCGACACAGCTGAAGGCTCTGTGCCGATTTCCAATTTTGTCAAGCGAGTGGCAAGGCCTGCCGAAGGCACGATTAATCGTACCGACCAACGCCGTACTTTAACGGTTAAGGCGGATCTTGAGCCGGGTATTAATGTCACTGCAAAAATTGAGGAAATACAGGAGTGGATGCAGGCAAATCAAAGCCGTCTTGATCCTGCAGTCGAGATTGACTTTAAGGGGAATAACGAGGATCAGGAAGAGTCTCAGGCATTCTTGATGAAGGCCTTTGTTGTCGCGTTGTTTATCATGTTTACAATCTTGCTGACCCAGTTTAACAACTTTTATCACGCCTTTTTGATCCTTTCTGCGGTGATTATGTCGACGATCGGTGTGATGATGGGGCTGTTGATTACCGGGCAGCCCTTTGGTGTTGTGATGAGTGGGGTCGGTGTGATCGCGCTGGCCGGTATTATTGTCAATAATAATATTGTCTTGATTGATACGTATCAGTTTATTCGCAAAAACCAGCCTGATTTGTCTTTGACAGAAGTGGTGTTGCGGACAGGAGCGCAAAGGATGCGGCCTGTTTTGTTAACGACCATAACCACTGTCCTTGGGCTTTTGCCTATGGTGTTGCAGCTGAATATCGATTTTTTAAGTCGTGATATTACGGTCGGCGCACCATCGACACAGTGGTGGGTTCAGCTCTCAACGGCGATCACCTCGGGCTTGATATTCTCAACGATTTTGACGCTTGTCGTCACACCCTGTGCTTTGATGCTCGAAGAGCGTTTCCCGCGCTTTGGCAAAAAGGCGTAACCTTGCCGTATAAGAGGGATAGCGAAAACCATAGCGCGACGCATCTTTTTCCTGTATAATAAGGGGGTTATCTATACCACAAGGTATGAGCCGCAGGAGTTTTCATTATGCCTGAGACCACCACCGACACCTCTCATCGCGACGCTTTCCTCTGGGAAAGTAGCTACCCTTCTTTTGTGAGTTGGGATGCGGATGTAAAGCCGAGAGCCGTTTATGAAATGCTTGAAGCGACTGTGGCGAATTATCCGGATCATCCGGCTTTTGATTTTCTTGATAAGAAATATAAATGGAGCGAGATCGGTGATCTCGTGCGGCGTTTTGCGCGAGGGCTGCAGGATTTGGGGCTAAAGAAAGGTCAGCGTGTCGGGCTGTTCTTGCCGAATTGTCCGTATTTTCTTGTGGCCTATTACGGGATTTTGCGTGCCGGTGGTACGGTTGTGAATTACAACCCGCTCTATGCCCGAGACGAGGTGCGTCATCAAATCAACGATTCTGAGACGGATATCATGATAACGGCTGATCTTAAGATACTGGCCGAGACTGTAATTGATATGCTGCATGAGACGCGGCTGAACGAAGTCATTATCGCTGACTTTACCGATATGCTTCCTTTCCCTAAGAACCATTTATTCAAGCTGTTAAAGGGCTCTCAGCGTTTAAAAGTCAATTATGCGGATAAGCGCCTGACCAAGTTTAAGGATATGCTTGCCGAGCGCGGAGAGCCGGATGATGTCGATATTGATCCCGAGACGGATCTGGCCGTATTGCAATATACAGGCGGGACAACCGGTCTGCCTAAGGGCGCGATGCTTTCTCACTCAGCGGTAAGTGCTAATGCAGAACAGGTCGCACATTGGGTGCAGCCGATTGAGGACGGTAAGCACAAAATGGTCGGTGTGCTTCCTTTCTTTCATGTTTTTGCAATGACGGCCGTTATGAATACCTCTGTTCGTAAGGCGATGGAAATCATTGCATTGCCGCGCTTTGACCTCGATCAGACGCTTGACTTGATCCATAAGAAAAAGGCGACTGTCTTTCCGGCTGTGCCGGCAATTTATACAGCTATTAATAATCATAAAAGGCGTGAGAATTATGATTTATCATCTATTGATTATTGTATTTCGGGTGGTGCGCCGCTTCCTGTTGAGGTTAAGAAGGACTTTGAGGACGGGACAGGCTGTGTGCTGGTTGAAGGCTATGGCTTGACTGAGACAGCGCCTGTGGCCTGTGTGAACCCTTTGATTGGCGATAATCGTTCCGGTTCGATTGGCCTGCCTATTCCGTGCACGGATGTCTCTTTGCGTGATCCGGATACGGGCAAGCCTGTTGCGCAAGGTGAAAAAGGGGAGCTGTGTATTAAGGGGCCGCAAGTCATGCTCGGTTACTGGAACCGTGCAGAAGATAATGACGGCGTCTTTACCGAAGACGGCTATTTGCGTACGGGCGATGTGGCGATTATGGATGAGGGGGGCTATCTCTTTATCGTTGATCGTATTAAAGATTTGATTATCACCAATGGCTATAATGTTTATCCGCGCCACGTAGAAGAAGCGATTTATCAGCATTCAGCCGTTGAGGAATGTATTGTCGGCGGTCTGCCTGATGAGCGTCGCGGTGAAATTGTCAAAGCATGGATCAAGCTCAAAGAGGGATGCACACTCACAGAGGAAGAATTGCGCGAATTCCTGAGCGATAAACTATCCAGAATTCAGCAACCAAAGCGTTATGAGTTCCGCGATGAACCATTGCCGAAAACTATGATCGGTAAACTTTCTCGAAAAGATGTGATTGCGCAGGAAAAGGAAAAAGCCCGCTAGGCTTTTTCCGCCAAGCGCCTAGATCATTGCCATGCCGCCATTGATGTGCAGGGTCTGACCTGTCACATAAGCCGCTTCATCGCTGGCTAGATAGATCACACCGGATGCAATTTCTGCGGAGGAGCCCATACGCCCAGCAGGAATTTGTGCGTTGATGCGCTCTTTCTGGTCATCATTAAGAGCGTCTGTCATTGCTGTGGCGATAAAGCCCGGAGCGACACAGTTCACTGTAATGCCGCGATTGGCGATTTCTTGTGCCAGAGACTTTGACCAGCCGACCATGCCGGCTTTGGAAGCGCAGTAATTGGCTTGTCCCGGGTTTCCTGTCGTGCCGACAATCGATGAGATATTGATGATACGACCGGAGCGGCGTTTCATCATACCGCGAAGGCAAGCACGTGCAAGCTGGAAAGGCGCCGTCAGGTTAACATCGATTACTTGCTGCCAGTCTTCATCCTTCATGCGCATCGCCAGACCGTCGCGGGTCAGGCCGGCATTGTTGACAAGGATGTCAATTTGACCACAGGTCTCTTCAACTTGCTTGACCAGATCGGCAGCAGCGTTCTCGCCAGACAAATCGGCGACAAAGACATGAACACGTTCATTTAGTTCGTCTCTCAGGGCGTTTAAGGCATCTTGCTTACGGCCTGTAATAGCCAGTGTCGCGCCGCTTTTGTGGAGCTGGCGTGCGATGTCACCGCCGATGCCGCCAGTTGCGCCCGTAATCAATGCTACTTTACCTGTTAAATCGAACATATCTGTCTCCTCTTGCTCTCTTAATAAAATACTTGCAAAATTCCGTTGGCCGCGATACTACTCTGTTTTTCAAAGAGTACAAGATTTAATTACTAAAGATTTATAGGAGCATCATGGCACGCGTAACGACAGAAGATTGTGTTGAGAAAATTGATAACCGTTTTGAGCTGATTATGCTTGCAGCCCAACGTGCCCGCAAAATTGGTACAGGCGCTCCGTTGACCGTTGACCGCGATAATGACAAGAACACAGTCGTTTCTTTGCGTGAAATCGCAGAAGAAACAATTCAGCCTGATGAGCTTAAGGAAGAGCTGATCCGTTCTCGCCAGAAAGTTATTCATACGGCTGAGGATGATGAAGAGCTGGTGGATTTGATGAGCGAAGAGTTCGCTGATGAGCCTTCTGATGCCGAGATGGACGCACTTGAAAGCAATATGGGGCCGGCGCAGCTGGATAGCCCGCTTAGCGACATCGCTGGTGATGCTGACGCTGAGACAGACCCTGTTGATGTTGCTGAAGAGGCGCTTTTGGACGAAAGCGGTGAGGCAGACAAGAATTAAGCTTATGACCATTTAAGGTTATAGCCGAGACAAGATATGAACCCCTGCTGATGGCAGGGGTTTTTTATTGGAAATTGGCGACAAAAGCGGATGACATTTTAGGGGGCTTTAGGCTATAATACGCAAATGATTCCAGCGAAAGATCTTATCGACACTATTAAGACTTATCACCCTGATGTCGATCAAGCGATTATCGAAAAAGCCTATGACTATGCTTGTGAGATGCATAAGGATCAGAAGCGTGCATCCGGTGAGCCTTATGTAACCCATCCGATTGAGATTGCCATGATTATGGCCGAGATGAGGCTGGATTCAGCTTCTATCATGACGGCTCTTTTGCATGACACGATCGAGGATACGGACGCAACGTATCAGGATATTGCCAAAAATTTCAGAGAAGAGGTCGCCACTCTCGTTGACGGGGTGACCAAACTGACACGTATCGAAAGCCAGACGGTCGAAGGTAAGCAGGCCGAGAACTTCCGTAAGCTTGTCTTGGCTATGTCCGAGGATATTCGCGTGCTGTTGGTTAAACTCATTGATCGCCTGCATAATATGCGCACGCTGGCCAATTTTAAAAACCCCGATAAGCGTAAGCGGATCGCACGTGAAACGCTTGATATTTATGCGCCTCTGGCTGAGCGTATTGGTATTCATTCTGTTAAGGAAGAATTAGAAGACCTTGCCTTTGCCAATCTGAATACCGAAGCACGTGAGTCGATTATCAATCGTTTGTCCTTCCTTCGTAAGGAAGGCATTGATCTGGTTGATATGATTATTGACCGTCTGAGCAAGGATTTGGCCGATCACAATATCAAGGGTGAGATTACAGGCCGCGAGAAGACGCGCTATTCCATCTGGAAGAAGATGCAGCGCAAGAACGTCTCTTTTGAGCAGCTTTCAGACATTATGGCTTTTCGTATTGTGGTTGAGGATGTCGCTGCGTGTTATCAGGTGCTCGGCGTGCTGCATAGCGCGTATCACACGGTTCCCGGCCGTTTTAAGGATTATATCTCAACCCCGAAGCCCAATGGCTATAAATCCATCCATACGACAATTATCGGGCCGGACAACCAGCGTATCGAAGTGCAAATCCGTACACAGGAAATGCATAAGGAGGCTGATCTCGGTGTTGCCGCGCATTGGAGTTATAAAGAGGGCAAGCCTGCGGATGCAAAGGATGCGAAGAAATATCGCTGGCTGCGTGAGCTCCTTGATATCCTGGAGCAAGAGCAGCGCGCCGAAGATTTTCTTGAGCACACTAAGCTTGAGCTTTTCCAGGACCGCGTTTATGTGTTTTCTCCGCGCGGTGATCTGGTCGAGCTGCCCAATGGTGCAACCCCTGTTGATTTTGCCTATGCCATCCACTCGGCGGTTGGAGATCAATGTGTAGGGGCGAAGGTCAATGGACGCATCGTACCGTTATCAAGTAAGCTTTCTAATGGCGATCAGGTCGAAATTCATACCTCAAAGACGCAAAAGCCCTCACCGACCTGGGAACGTTTTGTCGTCACGGGTAAGGCGCGCTCACATATTCGCCGTTTTATTCGCCTGCAACAGCGTGATGAGTATATTCAGCTTGGTCGCGCCATGCTGCAAAAGGTGTACCGCGAAGAAGAGAAAGAGTTTGTTGAAAAAGCGATCGGAACTGTCGCTAAAAAGTTCAAGGGTGAGGGCGCTGAAGATATCCTTGCCGGTGTCGGGCAGGGCAATATTGTCGCTCGTGATGTGTTTAAGGCGCTGTTTCCCGATCATAAGTCTAAATTGATCGGCCCTGATGTTGATAAGAAAACACTGGAATCGCTGCGCAAGGGGCAGTTCAAAGCCCAAAAGAGCGGCAATTCATTGCCGATTAAGGGGTTGATTGATGGGATGGCTGTTCACTTTGGGCGTTGCTGTCACCCGCTTCCGGGCGACCGCATTGTCGGGATCGTAACCACAGGCAAAGGCGTTACCATTCACACAATTGACTGTGACACACTCGAAAGCTTTGCTGATACGCCCGAGCGTTGGCTGGATGTGTCATGGGATACGGGGCCGAATAGTCCAGAGGCTCATGTCGGTCGTCTCAATATCACAATGTCTAATGAGCCCGGGGCTCTGGGAACGTTGTCTAATGTGATTACGGGCCATAATGCCAATATCACAAACCTCAAGATCACACATCGATCGCTCGATTTTTGGGATATGTATGTAGATGTTTATGTTCAGGATATCTCTCACCTTAATGATATTCTTGGCGCTTTGCGGGCGTCTAAGGTGATTAATTCAGTCGAGCGTGCCCGCAACTAAAATACATAACTTTCTTGACAGCCTGCGTTTCCCATATTATGTTGCCATAATGCAATTCATATCTTAGGATTGTTGCACACTGTTACGGGAAGGGGTGTGTTGAAGCGCAAATAGTAACTATAGCAAATAAGGTGAGATAGATATGAATAATCAAGCGACAGGATTTCTTTTTAAGGGCAGCAGTGTCATGGTTGTCTTTAACGACAAGAGTAAAAAGCTATCGAGTGATGCGCAGCCACGTATGGTACAATTGTTAGCGTGCACATATTCAGAAGCATTCGGTTTAACTCTGAGTTTAAATGGCACTCAGACTACAATATCATTAAAGGATGTTGATATGCCTGATTTTGCAAGGGCTCTTGATGAAAGTTTGCAGGCAAACGGCATAGCCATTCTTGACTTAGGGGATATAGCGCTCCAATCAGGTTATTGTACAGGCGAGAAGCTAGAGCCTGTTGTGTACTCTCTTTAAGGTTTTTTGTCGCTGGCTTTTTCTTTATACGCGTCTATATGGGTAGTATGACTACCGATGCATAAGGAGGAGAGCTATGACGACACAACTTGTTTCAGCCGAACGTTCAAACAATGAAATTATATCCACGAACCCGGCCAATGGTGATGTTCTGGGCGCAGTGGCGATATCAACTGATAAGGATATCAGGGACGCGATAGCCAGAGCGCGCAAGGCTCAACCTTCATGGGCAGCGCTTTCGGTGCAGGAGAGATGTGATTACTTGCTTAGATTGCGCGATGTCGTTCGTAAAAACGGCGAAGAGGTGGCGCGTGCAATGACGCTGGAAATGGGGATGCCTATTACGGCAGCACGCAAGACGGTTGAAAAAGCGCTGGGTCGCTTTGATGGCTTTACCTCTATGGCGCAGCAGGCACTTAAACCTAAAATTGTACAAGAAGACGATAGTCAGATTTCAACGGTTTACCGCGAGCCTTATGGCGTAGCAGGTATTATTGCGCCTTGGAATTTCCCTATCGGGAATTTTGCCCTGACTTCAATCCAGCCATTACTGGGTGGGAATACGATTGTTTATAAACTTTCCGAAGAGGTGGTTCGCTTTGGCGAATTACTTGATCGTTTAATGGAAGAAGCGAGCTTACCCGAAGGTGTGTTTAATCAAGTCTATGGGGACGGCGAAGTTGGTAAGAAACTCGTCTCTTCGCCTGATCTGGATTTTATTCATTTCACTGGCTCTTCTGCGACGGGTAAGAAGATATATAGTGCTGCCGGCGAGGCTTTAACCCCTGTAACGCTTGAGTTGGGCGGCTCTGATGCGGGTATTGTGTTTGCCGATGCTGATCTTGATGCGCAAATAGAAAATATCTTCTGGGCGAAATTTATCAATGCAGGCCAGATTTGCTGTGGTTTGAAACGTCTTTTGGTCGAACGCAGTGTTTATGAGAAAACAATCGAGAAGCTAAAAGACTATATTGCAACGATGCCTGTTGGAGACCCTATGCAAGAGCAGACGCGATTTGGGCCATTGGCTGCACCACGTCAGGTCGATTTGTTGAAAGAACAGATAAAAGATGCCACAGATAAGGGCGCAAAAGAGGTTGTTTGCGGCACCATCCCCGAGACGTGTAAAAACGGCGCTTATTACGCCCCTTCTTTGCTTCTTGATATAACACCCGAGATGCGGGCATGGCGCGAAGAGTTGTTTGGTCCTGTATTGACTGTATTGCCGTTTGACACCGAGGATGAGGCGATAGAGATTGCGAATGACACTCCATATGGCCTGAGCGGTTTTGTCTATACAGAAGACCGTGAGAAATTCGAGAGAATTGCAGCGCGGATGAATACAGGGCAGATCAGCCATAATGGTGCCAATCAGGGGCCGACCAATCCTTTTGGTGGTTGGAAAGAGTCAGGCATTGGCCGCTCGGCAGGGATTGAAGGTTTCCACCATTCAACACAGGTCAAGGTTTTGGCGAAAAAGAAATAAGGGTTATGTTTGTCGCTCAAACGACCATTCATGTAAGGCGTTCAAGCGCCCCGCCGACAGTTCTGCGAAAGGCTTAACGCCGTATGAGCGCAAATTAATTAAGCGGCAAGCTGAATAGAGCTATGCGCAGTGTCCTTGATCCAGCCGCCGCCGAGCACGCGGTCGCCGTCATAACATACTGCCGCTTGTCCGGGTGCGATGCCGTATTGCGGTGTATCAAGCACTATTTCTGCTGCGCCGTTTTCTTGTATATAAAGGGTCGCTGATGAGGGCTTGGAGACAGAGCGCAGCTTTACGCTTATGCTGACATTCTGGCCGATATGTGCGTCAAACAGCCAGTTGGTGTCTTCTATAATGATACGGTCACGCGCCAAGGCTTCTTTTGGACCGACGATCACAACATTCTCATTCGGCTCTATACGCACAACATATAAAGGATCATTGTTTTCTGTGACACCACCGCCGATGCCGAGACCGCGGCGTTGGCCGATTGTATAATTGACAATGCCTGTATGCTCGCCGACAATACGTCCGTCCATGTGGCGAATCTGGCCGGGTTTTTCAGCTTCGGGTCTGATCTTTTTAACGACAGAAGCGTAATCACCATTCGGGACAAAGCAGATATCTTGGGAGTCCGGCTTGGCGGCTGTAATCAGTCCTAAACGCTCGGCCTCTTCGCGTGTTTTATCTTTGCTTTGGCCGCCAAGCGGAAAGCGCAGATAGTCAAGCTGTTCTTGTGTCGTGGCAAAAAGGAAGTAGCTTTGATCCTTGCCGTCATCATGGGCGCGGTAAAGCTCTGCACGTCCCGTATCTGAATTGATGCGACGGTCAATATAGTGACCTGTGGCGAGACAGTCGCCGCCAAGTTCTCTTGCTGTTTTCAATAAATCGTGAAATTTCACTGTCTGGTTACAGCGCACACAAGGGATAGGTGTTTCACCTTTGAGATAATGATCGGCAAAGTTTTCGATAACGGAGTCACGAAAACGACTTTCGTAATCAAGCACATAATGCGGAAATCCGCACATCTCTGCGACTTTTTTGGCGTCGTGGATGTCCTGACCGGCACAGCAAGCGCCTTTCTTTTGAATGGCGGCGCCATGGTCGTAAAGCTGGAGCGTGATACCGATCACATCATAGCCTTGCTCATGCAAAAGCGCAGCCGTAACCGAGCTGTCAACGCCGCCGGACATGGCAACGACAACGCGTGTATCTTCGGGTGCTTTGTCAAATCCTAATGAGTTCATGATGCGCACTATATATCTTATTTGCTTTACAGATCAAGTTTTCTGTATTAGGGAAAATGGGGGCGGTTGCACGCGGTGCAAGCTTGTCAGGTGCTGAGGTGGTCGGTGTTGTGCCCAGTACATGGGCGCCATACTCTCAGCCCGAGCTGTGTAGGAAGTTTTCCGCTACGGTTCATGCGCGTTCGCTCGAGCACCGCCGTACAGAAATGTTGACCCGTTCTAACGCCGTGATCTGCCTTCCCGGTGGTTTTGGAACGGATGATGAATTCACGGAAGTCCTGGCGGTTAACCAGACATACCGCTACGGAAAAGTGCCGGAACAGAGAATGCCTGTCATCTTTGTGAATATAAATGGCTATTACGAAGACTACATCAATCATGTGAAACGCGGCCTTAGAGAAGGTTTCCGTTCTATTGAGGATATGGACGCTGTCTTTATCGTTGATACAGCTGTTCAGGCATCATCGTTGATTGATATTTTTGAGAGCGAAGGCTGGGATGGATTAAATGCGCAGGCACAGCAATGCCGCTTTTTAAACTATGAAAGAAACGGTGACTGTTTTGAGCTATCACAGCCGTCAAAGCAGGTGCCAGAGCTTGCCAGAAACAATTAGACCTTAATCTTAATAAGACTAGTTCAAGAAGTTGGTCAGAGACAAGCCAAGGGCTCTGGTCGTGATCGCGAATGAGGCTTGCAGTTGCGCCGAGATTGTCTGCGAGCGCAAAGTTGCCTCGGCAATATCAACGTGCTTAAAGCCCGATGTGATCTCGGTCAGAAGCGCAAGCTCTGTATCGTTGTCAAACATTTGATCTTCGACAATTCGTGCATTCGAAGAAACGCGTGTCCGAATGGCTGTGATCTCATCAATAGCTTCATTAACGAGATCCCTCGCCTCTTGTCTGGCTGCGTCTGTATTGGGGTCATTGATGATAAGGTTCATGGCACGCAAGGTTTTTTCAAATCCTGAGGAATTGGCCGGAACACTCATATTCACGGTGACTTCATCCGCTATTTGTACGCGCATTGGCTCTGTATTGCCTTGGTAATAGGCTGTATCTGGCAAAGTCGGAGAGACTTGCGGGATGATCGCCGGATCTGTTAAATCCACGGGCTGAACGTTTTGAGCCGTTCCCGAGAACAGAAAGCGCCCGCCCATTTCAGTATTCAACGCAGCAGCAAAATTTTCCTGATGTGATTGCGTAATGATTTGCAAGTCTTGTGGCGTGACCAAAGAGCCACCACCAAAAGCCTTTGTAAGATCGGTACGGAATGCCGTTAATACGTCGAGCATCGTGCTTAATGACTGGTTTTGTCTGTTAATCCTGTTTTTAATCAGCATGGCATTCTCGTTTTGTGAAGAAAGACGCGACATATCTGATTCAAGATCGAGTAGACGCTGGGTGTTGGTCGCAATGCCCTTGTAATCAATAGACTTAAGACCTGTTGCCAGCTGCATTTGCGCTTCTTGTAAGCTGCGCTGTACGTCCGAGTTACGGTTTATGATGCCGTTTACAAAGCTGAAAGTTGAAATACCAATTGTCATGGTGTTTTCCTTTTCTCAAATAATTACTGCACTGACCTTAGCAGTGTTTCAAATAGTGTTTGCACGGTTTGCATGACCCGTGCGGATGCCTGAAAGCGTGTTTCAAGCTCAAGTAGTCTGGCGGTTTCTTCATCTACGTTGACGCCTGTTTCATTGTTATAGGCATCGCTGACGGCTTCATAGGCGATGCGTGTTGCATTGGCTGCGATCTCTGCGTTTGACGCGCGGGTTGCGGCGCTGGACATGAAAGATGTTGCATAATTCATAATCGAGTTATTCTGGGCTGCGAAATCACCGGCAGTATCAAAAGAGACGGAGTTATTCGTCATCGCTTGTGATGTTGCTTGCGCTATGGAGCTGTCCCCCGAGAATAGACCTTGCTCACCCGGAACAGCACCCATCGAAAGCGCGCCGGAAGAGAAATTCAGCGGCTCTGCGCGCAGGAAGTCATTCACATAGATATTAGATGCATTTTCGCCGCCAAATAAATTGTTCAAGCCAAAATACTGTGAAAGGCCTTGTCCGTCGGCGCCCATGCTTGTGTCATTCTGGTTAAAGGCAAAACCGTTATCCGGATCTGTTGTTTGGATGACAAGTTGACCGGAAGCGTTAATGCTGGCTGTTAATCCTGCTACAGAGTTCAAATCGGAAATAAAGTCATTCACGGTTGTATAAGTTGACGCGTCGATTGTCAGGGCAGATTGCACAAATCCGTTTTTATCAACAACGGCAATGCGTGCTGTGCCTATTCCTGTTAGAGGATCTGCCGGTGTGAAAGGGGAGACGTCACTGCGTACTTCACTTCTTGGAGGCATGGATGACCCGCCGTTAACTGCAGCATTGATTGTGTCTTTCATCACCGATGTCAGCTCATCAAGCTTGGCTTGTTCTTGCACAAGGATTTCATCGCGCAGGTCAAGCCAACCCCCGATCTTTCCGCCTTTAATTTCTTTGGTGATGTCAATATTGCCTAAAAGGATTCCATCAATCTCATCCGGGTAATTGATATCCGGCGTGATTGTTCCCGCGCTGTCATACTCAAAAGTACGTGGAATGCCAGTCAGGATTTGTTTACCTGACCCAGTGAAGATACGAACCTGATTATCGCTGGTGTAAAAATACTCGATATCCATAAGTTCGCTCAATGTGTTGAGCGCATTACGGCGCTGGTCTTCAATATCGCCCAGATTTCCAACACTTTGAGAAGATTGTACGGAAATACGACCGTTTAAAGAGTGAATAAGCTCAACTGCTGCGTTTACTTCTGCCAGAGCAGATTGCAGGTTGTTTTCCGCATCTTGTCTGAGTGATTGTATCTCTGAGGAAAGCTGTCTGATCTGTTGTGTTAATAAAGAAGCATCCTCTACGATACGGTATTTCAAGTTCACATCCGTCGGTGAGGCTGTAAGGGCGATAAACGAGCTGTTCAAATCATCGAGTGAGCGGGCGATGGTTTTCCCGTCGCCGACATTCCCAAGTCTTTGCTGGTAAATAGTCAGGGCTCTTTCGACCTCGGCATTGCGCGTCCACGTGCTGTGATCCTGAATGACCGAGCGTTCAAGATAGATATTGTTGGCGCCAACGATGCGTCCGCCAGCGGGGAGCAGGGCGCCCGGTAAATTGACGTAGTTATTCTCGATTGTCTTGCGGGTATAGCCTTCGGTCTCCGCATTTGTGATATTGGAGGCAACGGTCGATATGCGCATTTGCGCATTCTTTAACCCGGCAATGGAATAACTAAGTGCGGAGGTTAATGCCATTGTTTATTTGTCTCCTTGTTAACGGCAACGGCCTTTTTGTCTTGGGCCGCATTGAGCCTTTGTTTCAACGCGCTCATTTCTGCGCGGTCTT
>CAXGMH010000035.1:0-20903 GCA_964010795.1 uncultured Alphaproteobacteria bacterium | reverse complement strand
CGCCAACCAATTACCCGGCGGCATCTTATCCGCACCGCGCTTGATTGCTTTGGGATTACGGTAGTTCCTCGTTTCAATAAGCAAGCGTTTTTCACCGTCACTATCCATCATCGCATCACGCGCATTCACAGCAAGGTTAATCAAGACCTGCTCAAGCTGGCTCTCATCCACACGGATCAAGCCAAGATCAGTTCCATGCCGCACATCAAGCTCAATATTCGCGCCTAACAGACGACGTAATAAATGGCTAAGTTCGGTTAGGGTCTCACTGATGTCGAGCACCTTAGGCCGCAAAGTCTGTTGCCTAGAAAATGCCAAAAGCTGGCGAACAAGATTAGACGCACGATTTGCATTTTGTTTGATCTGGGAAATGTCTCCAAAAGACGGGTCACCCGGTTTATGGCGCAATAGCAGCAAATCACAAAAGCCGATCATCGCCGTCAGTAAGTTATTAAAGTCATGCGCGACACCGCCCGCAAGCTGTCCGATTGCCTGCATTTTTTGTGACTGAACGAATTGCTCTTCCAACGACCTTTGCTCCGTCTGATCAAGGAAATGAAGCACAATATCAGTGCTTCCTTTAAAACGCCTGGCGTGCATCTGCACATTTCGCTGTACGTCACCCTGAACAAGCTTAACATCGAGGGGGACGGACAAGTTATTGCCTTCGACCATATTCTGTAGAGCCTGCGTAATCTGGCTACGGCTCTCTTTATCGACCAGATTGATAAACCGTTGATTGCTGAGCGGTTTACCGCTCGTATCGAGCATTGCCTGAAACGCTGCGTTGTGATCGATCAAAAAGCCACTTTGATCTATTTGTGCAATCGGCAACGGCGCTTCCTCGAAGAAACGCTTAAAGCGATCCTCGGACGCAGCCAGTGCCGTTCGCATTTTACGCTCGGCCGTCAAATCATGCACAACCGCATTTGTACGGATACGCCCACGCGAGTCGGTTTTCACACTTTGCTGAATAGAGACAAAAAGATGCTTTCCACCTTTTGTCTTTACCTTAAGCTCTGCTGCCTGATTTTCTCCCCCCTGAGAGACAAGGTCATAGGGCTGAGCCATCTCAGGCGGTTTATCAAGATAGTCATGCAAACGCCCGTTATCGAGAAGGCTTCGAACATCTTCGCCCAGCCAGCGCGCAAAGGTCGCATTCACAAATTGGAAGCCCCCCTCATCATCAACCGAGAAAAAACCAACAGGTGCGTTCTCCGTAAAACGGATCAGTTTTGCACGCTCTTCGCGGATCGTGCTCTCCATAACAAATTGATCGGTAATATTGTCGATGCGCCAGTGTAAATAGCCCGCCCAGCCAAAAATCGGCTGCACATTGATATGCAGCCATTCCTGCTGTCCGCCTATATTTGCCGATAGCGTTACATCTTCACTTGCACCACGCTCGGCGTTTTCAAGCAATAGGCGAAACTCTTCATAGGCTGTCTCTTCCTGTTCAAACACCTTTGCAAAGTCACGAATAACGGCCATTTCTTCCGGTTGCTCTCCCTCGCCCGCCAATTTTGAGAAAGCGGTGTTTCGGTAAAGAATGTGCCCATCCATATCTGTGATGAGTTTGGCCGCGTGTGAGCCCATAAACACTTCTTTCAAGATACCGCGCTCTATGTCACAGCCCAAAGAAGAACGATATAAAATATAAAGAAAGATAAGCGCCAAAACGCCATACGTTCCAAAAAGAACCCATGTTTCAAGCGCTGTCAAAATAGCGTTATGGCTGGAGATAAAGGCTGCGGCGCCGCCAACAAAAGCGGCCATTAAAAGCGCAGCAACTAAGAAAAACTGGTTAAGGGTCAAGCGTTTTTTCATAGGCTAAGGCTAGTCGCTCAAGAGCACTCTGACCAGAAGAAATTAATTAAACTTCCAACTTATTCAGCGTCGACTTTACGTCCCTTCACCTGAAATACATAAGAGATAATCTTAGCCACAGCTTCGAAATGCTCCATAGGCAATGTGTCATCCACCTCCATAGCATCATATAAGGCGCGTGCCAGCGGTGGGTTCTCCTGTATCACGACCTCATGGTCATTTGCGATCTCACGTATTCGTAAAGCCACCTCATTTAAGCCTTTAGTGACACATACCGGCGCAGGACTCTCATCAGGGTCATATTTGAGCGCCACCGCATAATGGGTTGGGTTGGTGATAACGACATCAGCCTCAGGTACGGCCTGTATGATATTACCACGCGCTTTTTCCTGCCTTAATTGACGCAGGCGCGCTTTCACATGAGGATCCCCTTCTGTGGTTTTATACTCATCCTTGACCTCTTGCTTGGTCATACGCATCTTTTTGTAATGATCCATGCGCTGATACGCATAATCGAAAACAGCAACAATAAGCATGATAACCAGCACACCGACAAGGACACGTATCACCAGAAATTTCATCGTATCTAAAATTTCGAAAGCCGGCATATCAATCAAGGCAGCAACCCCTTCATAAAACGGGAGCGTAAGAACCGCAGCAACCACAGCAACAATAACCAGCTTGACGATACCTTTGGCAAACTCAACCAGGGCTTTGGGGGAAACAATCCTTTTGAAGCCTTTAATGATCGATATCTTAGAAAGTTTTGGTTGCAAAACCTCAGGGGCGAAAAGCGGTCCTACTTGCGCAAAAGGCCCAATAAAGGCTGCAACAAGCAGAAATATAAACGGCAAACCTATCGCGGCCATTGCCGCCCAGAAGCTTTCCTCTAGAATATTTTTCAGCCCCGGATCATCAAGGGAAAAACTATGCGGACGTTCAATAAAGGCGAGAAGATAATCCGCCAAAGTCCCCATAATAAAAGGGCTAAGTGCAGCCACCATTAACGTACCCGCAAAAAGCATTATCCAGTGGTTTACTTCACGACTAAGTGCGACCTGCCCTTTCTTTCGGGAGTCCTCCAGTTTTTTGGAAGTCGGTTCCTCGGTCTTCTGCGACTCGTCTGGCTCATCACCATCTGCCATAAATTACTCTGTCCTTTATATTCTCGGTCAATGCGTCATGGCGACATAAAGAAAAGCATACCCTGCTCATAATACCTCAACCAATATACCATTATGGCAGAAAGCGTTAAAGACAGGGTTAAAAATCCAACCAGAATTTGCATCGGCAAGGCCAGCATGAAAATCTGAACTTGCGGCATCAAACGCCCCATCACCCCCATAGATACATACAAAACAAGACCGATCACAACAAAGGGAACAGCCAGCTTAAACCCGATATAAAAACTGCGCGAAACAGATTGCGCAACAAGGTCGGCAATCGCCCCAATATCAGGCACACTTAGCGGTGGCAGCATATTATAGCTCTCATAAATCGCATACAGCATGACATGGTGCAGATTGGTCGCAAAAATCAATAAAACACCGATAATATAAAAGAATGTTCCGATAAGAGACCCCTGAGAGCGCGCACCGGGGTTAAACATCTGGGCATTGGCAAGGCCGATATTAATAGCAATAATCATACCGGCCGTATCAAGCGCAGATATCAATATCCTTGAAATAACACCAATTAACGCCCCCACTAGAAATTCATAGCCGATAACGCCTGCAAGTTCGGATAGTTCATTCGGCATAACGGGAAATGTTTCATAAAACACAGGAGTCAGCGCAAAACTTAATGAAAGCGCAAATAATAACCTGACCTGCATCGGCGTAAAAAAGTCACCGAAGCCCGGCATCAATATCAAGGCCGTGCCGAACCGTGTGAAGATCAGCAGGAACACATAGACGTTTTCAACCAGTACGAAACTTAATGCAGAGTCCATAGCGCTATTCTAAGCTCCTCGCTCTATAAACAAAAGAGCACGGATATAATCATCCCGCATTATTTTTCTTGACATAAAGATTAATATAATTATATAAAAGGAACAAATAAACAATTGAGGTATAAAATGTTAGGAATGTTCAAGAAGAAAAAAGTGACACATGGTGACAAGCCGGTTCGTAACCCAGAGACGGGAGAAAAGATAGATTCTCGAGATGCAGATATGAGATTTACAAAACTTACACCTGCTCAAGAAGCTGAGGCCGCTGCCAAAGAGGGCGGAGCGGCCAGTAGTCAGGCTCTTTCCGATGCATTGAATGCAAAAAGCAATTTCAGCGAAACTGCGGTTCAATTACCTGAAGGAGCGATACTTCACCTATGGCTATTCACAACAAAACTTGGTTTTAGCGAAGAACAATTCAAAAGGTTGGTAGAAAGTTTGGCTCAGATTTCTGCTGAAACAAGGGCTGTTACAAACGGACAATCAGGCGATGCTGTGTCACATCGTCAGCCGCAAGGCAGAAGCAGCGCACTCCCAGCCTTCTAAGTCACGTCTTAAGATAAAAGATACAGATTAAATTCAAAGACGTCGCTGCGTGCGACGTTTTTTCTTTATATATCCAAGGTGTTAGAGCCGCCACCTATTAATTTCTGCCTGATTTTGTGTTGGTCTGATAGCGGAGTCCTCGCCAAGATACATAAGAAACAAGCAATGTCATATCCGGATTTCAATGCCCATAAACACTCAGGAAAAATATAAGAATGCTTTTCCTCGAGCTCTTTCGGATCTATCCCCTCCTCAAAACAAAATTCATCGGACAAAGTATTGATAAGCGTGCTGACATTATTCACAACGTATTGAGCCAGATCCTCTAGTTCAGGCACGTTAATCACTCCTGTTCTGAGCCATAGCCTGTATTCGTTGTTGATGAGATCCATAGGATGAGATTCAATTTCAGGAATGTTATTCATCTCCATATAGCAAGCAAGCATTTTCAGCTTTTTCTTTTCCGATATCTGCTCATCAGAGAGCATATCGCTATATTGCCTTAGAACAGCAGGAGACCATGATTGTACAACACATAGTCTTGCAATCGCATCTGACTTGTAAGGCATAATCGGGGCATAACGGTAGCAAAATTGGGCATAAGACATATCAGTCATAAAGAAAGCTCTCTGCCCTATGTCACGAAGGATCAAATCGACGAATATAGCGGCTCAAAACATCCATCATCTCTGGATTATTTTCACGAAACCCTTGGAGGGAATCCAAGATCAAAACAGAATATATAGGAAGATTGATAAACTCTTTATCTTCCTGTGCAGCATCTTCCGCTGTACCTGTTGTATACATAACCATTTCGCGCACGATATCCCAGTGAAAAACAAGGCTCCATAGTTGTTTTTTGATTTTCTCTAATTCTTCTTCGTCAAAATCGGGATTATTAACCGCCTCTTGGACAAACTGTTTTGCCGATACAACAGCACTGACATCCACTGTCGGAATGCCCGCATTCTGGAAGGCTGCCTTGAGAAAACTCTTACCCTCAAGATCAACCGTATCATTTTGGCCATATTTCAGGAGTAGCTTCCAGTAGTAAGGAAACATTTTTCTATCAATTTTAAGCCTGTATATTTTCGTTTCAGACATAGCTATGCGAACTCCTAATACTTTATTACCACAGCATTAGCAGCCACCAATGATTACGTCAATAACGTCAAGCTATAAAAGAACGTAGGCTCATTAAAGACTGCGGATTGTCACTATGCATTTTTTTAAGCGCCTGAAGGATCAATGACGCATATAATGGCGCAAAAATTGATTGCGTTTCAGGATTTTGAAGATATCCATCCCGCCAATAATCTGACTCACAAAAGGAGTCAATAACAGGCTGCATAATTTCAATCGCAGATGATAATTGCTCTATATTATCATCGAAAGCGTGCTCATTAACCTGTCCCGAATAGATAGCATTTAGTATCAGTGCCCGAGCCATAACGACGGCCGAGAAATCAACAGTTTCGATATTGGCATCATTAAAGGCCTTATGAATACGTCCTGGCCCATGGCGCATATCATAGCTCGGTGCTTTAAGGACATGATTTTTTCCAAATCGGTTTACAACCGGCCAGTGAGAAGTCACAATCTGTTTGTTCTCAAACGCCGACATTACTAAGCCTCACCATCGTCTAAATCTGTTGGTGTTTCTGCCTCTGTTTTCACAGATACAGCGTCATCGCTGCTGTCTTCTGCTACAACGTCGATTGCCTCATCTGATGCGGCAGTCTCTTCATCGTCTTCATCTTCCTGAATAAGCCAAGCAACAGAGACGACCTTTTCATCCTTAGCAACATTAAAGAGTTTTACGCCCTGCGTCGCACGACCGGAGGTTCGAACCGTCTCAACAAAGGTACGGATTGTCTTGCCCTGATCGGTAACCAGCATAACCTGATGGTCGTCTGTTACGGGGAAAGTTGCAACGACATCGCCCGTTTTCTGGGTCAGCGCCATATTGACAACGCCTTGCCCGCCTCGGCCTGTAATGCGGTATTCTTCTGTAAGAGTTTTCTTACCCATACCGTTTTCAGAGACGTTGATGACCATTTCACCTTCATCACCTTTGAGCACAGACATACCAATCACTTCGTCGTCGCCACTCAGTTTAATACCGCGTACCCCCGTCGAATTACGGCTTTGGAAACAACGGACATCTTCGACCTTAAAGCGGATTGCTTTACCCTTGCGACTGGCCAGCATTACTGTCTCGCCCTCTTTACAAATCTTCACAGCGACAAGTTTCTCGTCATCGCCAAGCTTCATTGCGATCAAACCGTTCGAGCGGATATTGCCAAATGCAGAGAGACTATTACGTCTCACAGTTCCATGCGAAGTCGCGAACATAACGTCCAGCTTGCTCCACATTTCCTCATCTTCGGGCAATCTCATATAGACATTGACTGTCTCGCCTTGCTCAAGCGGTAAGAGGTTGACCAGAGCCTTCCCGCGCGAGGTCGGAGACCCGAGCGGCAGCTGATAAACCTTCATCTTGTGCACAATACCTCGGCTTGTGAAAAACAGAATCGGCGTATGAGTCGAGGCGACAAACATATCTGTGATGAAATCATCTTCCTTGATATTGGCCGCGGCGCGCCCTTTCCCACCACGTCTTTGAGCACGGTAGGTGTCAAGCGGCACACGCTTCACATAGCCTTGAGAAGAAACAGTAATAACCATATCTTCGCGCTGGATCAAATCTTCGATATCCTGTTCGAATTCGGCATCACTCAACTCTGTGCGGCGCGGTGTGCCATAAGTATCTTTGACCTCAATCAGCTCATCCTTCAGAAGCGTCAGACGCTTTTCACGGTTTGCGAGAATCTCAAGATATTCAGCAATTGCATCTGTGATCTCTTTCAGGTCGTCACCAATCTTGTCACGCTCAAGCCCTGTCAAACGGTGCAAGCGCAAATCAAGAATTGCCTTCGCCTGATCTTCGGACATTTGATATGTGCCGTCATCTTCGAGGGGGTATTCCGGATCATCAACCAACTCAATCAAAGGCGCAACATCGCCTGCCGGCCAACGCTTAGCCAAAAGGCCTGCCTTTGCCTCTGCCGGATTGGCGGCACTACGAATAAGCGCAATAACCTCATCGATATTGGCAACAGCCACGGCCAGACCACATAACACGTGTGCCTTGTCGCGAGCCTTGCCCAGCTCGTAAATAGTACGGCGGGTAATGACCTCTTCACGGAACGTCACAAACGCCTTAATCATATCTTTGAGCAGCATCGTTTGTGGTCTGTTATTATGAAGAGCCAGCATATTACAGCCAAAAGACGTCTGAAGCGGCGTATGACGGTAAAGCTGGTTCAAGATAACGTCACCCTGTACATCCTTTTTCAGTTCAATCACGATACGCACACCGTCGCGGTCAGATTCGTCACGGACTTCGGACATACCTTCGACAGTTTTCTCACGTGCCAGCTGGCCGATACGCTCAAGTAGACGCGCCTTGTTTACCTGATACGGAATCTCGTCAACCACGATCATCTCACGGCCGTTCTTCGTTTCTTCAATGCGAGTCTTAGCACGCATCACAACGGAGCCGTTTCCGGTCGTATACGCTTTATAAATACCGTTCTTGCCCAGAATCTGGCCACCTGTCGGGAAATCAGGGCCAGGAATATACTGCATTAAATCCTCAGTGGTCAGATCAGGATTATCAACCAGCGCACAGCACGCATCGATCACTTCGCCGAGATTATGAGGCGGGATATTGGTCGCCATACCCACGGCGATACCGCCGGCACCATTCACCAAAAGGTTCGGCACACGAGACGGCAGAACACGTGGTTCCATAACCGATTCATCATAGTTTGGCTGAAAATCCACGGTTTCTTTATCGATGTCCATAAGGACAGCTTCCCCAGCCTTAGCCAAGCGCGCCTCTGTATAACGCATTGCGGCAGGGCTGTCGCCGTCCATAGAGCCAAAGTTCCCCTGTCCGTCTACAAGCGGCAGACGCAGCGAGAAGTCCTGTGCCATACGCACCATAGAATCGTAAATCGCCGAATCACCATGCGGGTGATATTTACCCATGACATCCCCGACAATACGTGCCGATTTCTTATACGGCTTCGTCGAGTCGTATCCGCCATCTTTCATCGCGTATAAAATTCGACGGTGAACAGGCTTGAGCCCGTCCCGCGCATCAGGTAGAGCGCGACTTACGATCACACTCATCGCGTAATCAAGGTATGATTTCTTCATCTCATCTTCGAGAGATATCGTCGGATGAAGTGGTGGATTTGCCGGAGGATTTTGATTGGTTTCTGTACTATCTGTCATGCCACATATTTTAACCATTTAAACCCAGTTGTCACGCCAAAGTTTCAGCTTTCCACCTTCTTTATGGATAAAAATAAACTTTGCATTTTTTTACACCCTGTCCTAAAAACAAAAAAACACAAAAAATGCATTATGAAAAAACACAGATTACCCAAGTCAGAAACGATCAGCAAAGAGAAACTCTCGGAGCTAAAACGCTACTTGAGACGCCACAACTTTAACCAGTATGGCGGAATCGAAGGCCTGACATCCCTTTTCAGCAACAAGGAAAAAGCAATTAACTCTATCCTCTTACTGCGAGCCGTAATGAGAGATTATTACAAGGGTTATGCACGCTGGCTGGAAGAGCACCGCCCCTACAAACCTGATGACGCTTACACAAACGAAGCTAAAAATTATCTCAATAGCCTGCAAATGACGATCAGCCCGTTTCTTAAAAACAAACAGAATAACATCGCGCTACACAATGCCCTATTCCGTGAAATGAGCCCCTTGGTCATCACTTTCTTTGGCGGGCATATGCAATATCTTGATGACATCGAGGCGGATCGGTGGGAACTCAGCGCATCCGAAGACAAGGCCTATCGCTTCATTCAAGATATCTGTGATGAAAGCAACACAATGATGCACGGCGTTATTGAAACGCTTGATACCACGATGGCTTATTTGCTCGTCTACACAGACGCCTATATGCGTAATTTTAACGCTACGCCAAAAGGTAATGACCTCGCAGATATCATCGACAGCATCAAGCAAAGCTTGCAAATTCAAGGTCGCATGACGCGCGCGCAAGGGATGCTGCAAAGCGCCCGTGAAATCATGGAGACGGACAAAATCACTTTTCATCGCAACAGTGATGGACATTTAAGCATCGGCTCAATGCTTAATAATGATGCAGAGAACTTAGCGCGCATAAAAAAAGACCCGGACCTACGCGCAACAGCCAGAAAACAATTCAACACACGCTCTCAAGTCGTAACAGGTTGCCCTTTGACACACACTATAATGAAATCAAACGAGCATGATAGGCATACAACAAGCCTGTTTGACCTTATCCTCGACAAGATACTCGAGGCTGGAAAAGAGGTCATAGAAAGTTTTGAGCCACAGACGAAACAAAATACCCCGAGGCTCGACAAAAGCTTATGAAACCAGCGCCATAGTCGTATAAGCTGACATATGCTAGCCCCAGATCCAGCGCCAACACAAAGGAGGCGAGAAACAAAGGAGCAAGAATGGCAAATGCCATCTAGACTTTGACTTAGAAAGGAATGTCATCTTCCATCGGGTCAACAGGGGCTGGCTGTGATTGAGACGTTGCCGCTCCGCCCATTCCGGCAGCAGCAGGTGCCGCTTGTGATGGCTGATAACCGCCGCCACCATAGCCACCGCCACTTTGTCCGCCCGCATCAGAACGGCTATCGAGCATTGTCAACTCGCCTTTATAAGGGCGCAAAACGATCTCTGTCGTGTATTTCTTCTGACCGTCCTGTTCCCAGCTACGTGTTTCCAACTGACCTTCAAGGTAGATTTTAGAGCCCTTGCGAAGGTAGTTTTCACAAACGGTAACCAAACCCTGATTAAAAATCACCACGCGGTGCCATTCTGTTTTCTCACGGCGCTCGCCGCTGCTACGGTCTTTCCAGCTCTCAGAGGTTGCAACAGAAAGGTTAATCACCTTATCACCGCTTTGCATCATGCGCACTTCCGGATCCGCACCCAAATTTCCTACTAAAATCACTTTATTCACCGACCCGGCCATTGCTCTTCCTTTCGCCTAATTCTCTATTTTCATGTAATAATGTTGGACGCTAGCACGGCATATTCCCCGTGAAAAGCCCCCTCAAAAGCTTTATAGACAACTTTATCGCCTTAACCACGCCTTTACTTTTTCCTGACATAATATTTTGAAGATCGAGAGAAAATCACAGGGGATGTAAAGACGTGAGTAAATTTTTCCATGCCAGTTTTATGTTCAGCCTTTTGGCGCTTATAAACTCACCATTGGGCCAATCGCTTAGCCAGCAAAGATCAAAAGAAGACGTCGCACCAGCCCCCATAAAGCAATCCACTCGCCTGTATACAATTGAGGAAATCAATCAGATGGCCGCCAGCAATCCGATTCCTGTCCAACAGCAGGAAACCTCAAAATTGTCTTTTGAACAATTGCTTGTTCAGGCGCAAAACGCAAAACCAGATCCCGCACATGATTTCTCGGAACGGCATATTGCTAACTTGACCAATGAGAACACACAAAAAGCCTCACAGATGGGTGCTTTGGGCGGCGTTATCGGGCTGGCCTCTAAAATTTTCGGCGCCACTCCATCAACAAACAGCAAAGACGTTCAGAACAACTATGCAATTGCACAGGCCGAGGCGCAATACATCCTGCAATCCGGTGACACAAAGCGTTTCGCAGAGATGATCGACAAACACGCAGGTTTCCTCAATCTAGCAAGCCAAAACACGAACCCGCATTAACGAAAGACCGTGTGAGAATCATCTCATTATCTGTGCATAGACGATACAGTCTTTGACACCTCACCTGCACCTTGTGCGGCTTCGTCTGTGTTTTTCGCGATCTCTCCGATTGCAGACACTTGCTCTTGAATATCACGGCTCATTTCCTTTGAGCGCTCATCTACCTGTCCGATCAATTGAGAGATTTCCTGCATAGCCTCGGTCGCTTCACGTGTTGTCCTATTGATTTTATTCACGGTTTCCGCAATTCCCCCGATGGCCTCAGATGTTTGTGCCGCCAGAGCCTTAACCTCATTCGCAACAACAGCAAAGCCCTTACCCGCCTCACCCGAGCGCGCAGCCTCGATTGTCGCATTAAGCGCCAGTAAATTTGTTTGATCGGCAATACCTTGAATCATCTCAACAACATTCGAAATTTCTTCCGCCGCCTTTTGTAGACCTCCCAACTTCTGTACACTTTGTATACTGGCCTGATTAGAACGCGAAGCAAGATTAGAAACATCAGCTACATTCTCGGAAAACCCATCCATCGTGCGATTAATTTCTTCAACGGCCGAAGCGATGGTCGAGACGTTGCTGCTGGTTTGCTCAACGGAACTGGAAATGTTCATCAACAATGCATTTCGCTCGTCTTTGGCTTCTTCCAGATAAACCGAAATCGCATAACCCGCATCTATAAGAGCAGCTCTCATGATATTTTTCAGTGCTTTAGAGCGTTTCTTGCTCATATCTTTATTTTTACCGAAACCTTTTGTCTGAAAAAGACTGTCGGTGGCATCAACCATTTCTGTGAGCACTTTGACATAGCCGCCAATATACCAAAACGGTTCAAGCTCAATACGGTGATGAGCCTGACCGATCCGCCTCACGGAAGCTTTATACCCTTGATCCAAACGTCCTGAAAAAAGATGCTCCATCCAGTGGCGCATCTGCGCATTTCTCGCCTGGCGCATATGCCCTTCATCACGAAAAAAAGCCTTCATACTTGGATGCGCTGAAAGATGCGCGTAGAAACGATCCATGATTTCGGGGAAATAAGGTTCGAGCTGAGACCTTAACTCCAGAAGATGCGCAAGCGCATCTCCGTCAATTTCGTAGAAACTCAGCTCCTCAATAGGATTAGAATTATCTTGCCGGGCTGTTTTATCACTTTGTGAATCCACGGCCTTTTGTGGTTTTGCAGACATTATTTCCTCCTTAACGTCTCTTTATTTTGCTTTTATTGTCATTTCCGGCTTTTCTCAGCGATTATTGTCGCTATGTTATGCTCTATGCAAAAAACAATAAAAATATCCGGCGCTCGCGAGCACAACCTAAAGAACATTTCCCTAGAAATGCCACGAGACGCTTTAATCGTGATGACAGGACTGTCCGGATCAGGGAAGTCCTCTCTTGCTTTTGACACGATTTATGCAGAAGGGCAAAGACGTTATGTCGAAAGCCTATCCGCGTATGCACGTCAATTTCTCGAGATGATGCAAAAGCCGGATGTCGACTCGATCGAAGGCTTATCACCTGCCATTTCCATTGAGCAAAAAACAACCAGCAAAAATCCACGCTCTATTGTCGGGACAGTGACTGAAATATACGACTATATGCGCCTATTCTGGGCACGCGCCGGCATTCCGTATTCACCAACCACAGGCAAACCGATTACATCCCAAACCGTCAGCCAGATGGTCGATCAGATCAAAGTGATGGGCGAAGGCACACGGCTTTATATCCTCGCCCCGATTGTGCGCGGACGCAAAGGAGAATACCGCAAAGAGTTTGCCGAGCTTCAGAAGAAAGGCTTTCAACGCGTCAAAGTCGATGGCGAGCTTTACGACCTGGAGGATGTCCCCGCCCTGAATAAAAAACTGAAACATGATATAGAAGTCGTCGTAGATCGCCTTGTGATCCGCGAAGATATGGGAAACCGCCTAGCCGATTCTGTTGAGACGGCGCTTAAGCTGGCGGATGGGCTTGTGATTGCGGAAAACGCGGACACCCATGAACAGAGTCTATATAGCGAAAAATTCGCCTGCCCCGTCTCCGGCTTTACTATCCCTGAGATTGAACCACGGCTTTTCTCTTTTAACGCACCGCATGGTGCTTGCCCAGTCTGTGACGGACTCGGCAAGAAACAACATTTCGACCCCGATCTGGTTATCACAGATCCAGCCAAAACACTCGCCGACGGAGCGATTGAACCTTGGTCAAAGAATTTCTCCAGCTATTACGCGCAAACACTGGAGGCAATTGCCCGCCATTATAAATTCTCAGCGCACACCCCGTGGAGTGAGCTATCCGATGATGCAAAAAACAAAATCCTGTACGGCTCCGGCTCTGAGAAAATCACCTTTACCTATGAAGACGGCGTTCGCCGCTATGAAACGACCAAGCATTTCGAGGGCGTCATCCCTAATCTTGAACGCCGAATGCTTGAAACAGACAGCCCGCGCGTACGTGAAGACCTGTCCCAATATCAAGCCTCTAGCGATTGTGAAAGCTGTAAAGGCTATCGCCTCAATGAGAAAGCTCTAGCCGTTAAAATAAATGACTGCCATATCGGTCAAGTCACTGAGCTCTCTATCGGCAAAGCAAAAGAGTGGTTTGAAGGTGTAAACGAAACATTGAAGCCACAACATCAGGAAATTGCCAAGCCGATCTTGAAAGAGATCAATGAACGTCTGGCGTTTCTGGTCAATGTCGGCCTTGATTATCTCACACTTTCCCGCTCCTCAGCCACACTTTCCGGTGGAGAGAGCCAGCGCATCAGACTTGCCAGCCAGATCGGTTCGGGACTGACCGGTGTTTTATACGTTCTGGATGAGCCGTCCATCGGACTGCATCAACGCGACAATAATCGTCTGCTTGAGACCCTTCAACGTTTACGCGATCTGGGCAATACCGTCCTTGTTGTCGAGCATGACGAGGATGCCATACGTGCCGCAGATCATCTCATTGATATAGGACCGGGGGCTGGTGTACATGGCGGACATATTATCGCCGAAGGCACACCAAAGGACGTGATGAAAAGCAAAGACAGCATCACAGCTGCCTATTTGCGCGGTGACACCGAAGTTCCCGTCCCGAAAAAACGGAGAAAAGCAAAGAAAGGCAACCACCTGAGCGTTAAAGGCGCAAGCGGTAACAACCTTAAAAATGTCGATGGCGATATCCCGCTCGGGACATTCACGTGTATCACAGGAGTTTCAGGCTCAGGCAAATCGACATTTACGCTTGAGACACTCTACAAAGCTTCTTCCCGCGCCCTGATGAAGAGCAAGGAACAGCCTGCACCATATAAAGAAATCAAGGGTCTGGAATATCTTGATAAAGTCATCGATATCGACCAAAGCCCCATCGGAAGAACCCCCCGCTCCAATCCCGCGACCTATACTGGTGCTTTCACACCAATCCGTGAGTGGTTCGCCGGCTTGCCCGAGGCAAAGGCGCGCGGCTACAGCCCCGGACGCTTCTCTTTTAATGTCAAAGGCGGACGCTGCGAGTCATGTCAAGGTGATGGCGTAATTCGTATTGAAATGCATTTCCTACCCGATGTTTATGTAACTTGCGACAGCTGTCAGGGGAAACGCTACAACCGCGAGACATTGGAAGTTACGTTTAAAGACAAGACGATTGCCGATGTTCTTGATATGACGATTGAAGATGCTGCCGAATTTTTTAAAGCAGTACCGTCTATTCGCGATAAAATGGAAACGCTCAAACAAGTCGGTTTGGGATATATTAAGGTGGGGCAACAAGCGACCACCCTTTCGGGCGGCGAAGCCCAGCGCGTCAAACTTGCAAAAGAACTGGCCAAACGCTCAACAGGCCGCACACTCTACATTCTGGATGAACCCACAACAGGTTTACATTTCGAAGATGTACGAAAACTTCTTGAAGTGTTGCATCACCTGGTAGAGCAAGGCAATACGGTTGTCGTCATCGAACACAACCTGGAAGTCATCAAAACCGCTGACTGGATCATTGATATCGGCCCTGAAGGTGGCGATAAAGGCGGCATGATCGTCGCCCAAGGCACGCCCGAAGACATCTGCAAAGTCAAGAAATCCTATACAGGTGAATACCTTAAGCCGATCCTCGACAAATCCGCGAAAAAGAATAAACAAGCGGCTTAACGCAGCCCGTTTAATTCGTAGAAAGGTTTCTACATATTCGAACCATAAATCGTGGTCACACGACGGATTGATGGATCAGATGACTTAAAAGTCGGCATTTTGTGAATTAATGCCTGATCTGGCCCCCAGAGTTTGTTCTTGAAAAAACATACATCGCCTTCTTCCATTTCCCATGGCGCTACCTCATTTATAGCAGTTTGTAGCTCTTCGGGAACCGGTTTAGATTGAGAGCCGGCCGTCTCAAGAAATTGAACCTTCACATCGATAGGAATATCTTTTGGGTCGAGAATATGCATTCCTTCCCCCTGGTCGATAAAGATCACGCGAACCGACTTGCCTCCAAAAGGTAGCATATCGTCGTTACGTCCCCTTGCAAAAACAGCTCCATCTATATGATAGTTTCCATGGCTATTATTTGTCGCATCATTAATCGCGATAAAGCGTGCGTCTCTGGTAACGCTCGGCACAGCTTCGGGGTTTACTAGCCTATCGACACGAGACAGACGGGCTAGCAAAGCCATAGCAATAGCGCACCGGGCTTCTAAATTACTACTAAACGTATCTTTCCCTGCTTGCGCCATGAAATATTGTGCAAGCTCTTTTCTGCTATGCCCCGCTCCTTTTGTATCCGGGATCCGGTCAGCATAAAGCTGTATCTCTTCAGCGCTTCCCAGAGGCTCAATAAGTGCTCCACGCTTCCATACGACACCTTGTATATGTGGTTTTTTCATTTCTATGGACGCTTGTGCAACGGCACTTTCCATCGCATCACTTGTGATAACAGCGATATTAGCGGGATAAGATTGTTCAGTAATAATTTTCATTGTTCTTATTTAAAGCAACGACAGGATTATGTCAATACATCTATGCGTATTTTAGCCTTGCTTTATAACGAAGAGTTCCTATTTATAAAAGACATAAGTTATCAAGGATAGAAAATGCCCAAACACCTATTATTTATTGCCGGATCAGCGCGCAAGGGATCGTATAATGTCTCACTTGCTAAAGCTGCACAAAAAGAAGCCGAAAGCCAAGGCGCAACCACAGAATTTATTGACCTAAGCGATTACGACCTTCCTCTATTTAACGAGGACTGGGAAGCAGAAAACGGCGTTCCGCAAAATGCAATCAAGCTCAAAGAGAAAATGGCAGCGGCTGATGGCGTGTTTTTCACAACGCCGGAATATAACAGCTCGATCACACCGTTGCTCAAGAACACAATTGACTGGCTGACGCGCAAACATGAAGAGGGAGAAAAGCCATTAAAGGCATTTGATGATAAGGCTGCGGCAATCGCGGCCACCTCCCCCGGTGGGCTTGGAGGCATCCGAGTCTTGGTACCGCTGCGTTTGCTGCTTTCCAATATCGGTATGAATGTTGTCGGAACACAGCTCTCTGTTGCGCACGCTGCGGAGTCCCTAACCGAGTCTCACACTCTTACCCAAGAGTTTCATCAAAACCTGCTGAGCAAGATGATAAAAACTTTGATACGCATTGCCTAATTTAGATGCTTGCATTTTTAGAAAACGCAATGTAAAAGATGAGGTCTTGAAGACCACAGTGCCCCTGTGGCGGAATTGGTAGACGCGACGGATTCAAAATCCGTTTTCCTTTGGAAGTGGGAGTTCGAGTCTCCCCGGGGGCACCATTAAAAGCTACAAAATTGATATGGGATATCAATTTTGGCTTTTAATCACCACGAACTTAATGAAGAAATGCGAACAGCATTGATGAATTTTTAGTTCGGCGTGCAGTGCCATGAGCTCAATTCGCATTTTTAGCACCCTTCGGACTTCGCGTGAAGCGCCCTTACCTCTTTTCTATCTCTTCTCTTATAAAGGTAATATCTCTTAAAAGATAATCAACAGACCTGTCTGCGCCGTTTTCAACTTCAAAGACTTTATCAGCACGTTCTTTAAAAGCACTCGCGTTCTTTTCAATATCAGGAAAGCGTTCATCAATATAAGAAAGAGGCGTAAATCGCTTTTCCGGGATTTGATTGCGCACCTCGAGCCTTGTTCGCGCCGTATCTTTCGGCGCATGAACCCAACATAAACAACAGCGATAACCTCGCGCCTTCGCATACTCAAACAATAAAGGATGCTCTGGCGGAGAACCGCCATGATCGAATAAAACAGAATATCCAGCGTCCAAAGCTTGCTTAAGAATATGATAGCCGGCATTACGCGCTGGCAACTCCCATTTCTCAAAGGCGGCCTTTTTATCTGTCATCGCCTGATAATCGGGGATTGCTCCCATAACATCATCAAAACCAAGAAACAGACATTCTTGCTTAAAAACTTGATGCAAGCTTCTGGCAAAAGTCGTCTTGCCCACCCCCGGCACGCCGAGCATATGAATAAAAAACGGAGCGGAGGTTGTGCAACCACCACTCAGAAATTGTGCAGTTACTTCTTGTAAAGCCTCAGCCTCTGAGAGATTGTAATCAATCGGGAATTCTTTCGAGACCACGACCATATAATTAAGGTTTTAAAGCTTCAGGGCTGACGACATTTGCTGCACCTGCGGCAAAATCTTGCATTGCTGACATCATAATATTTTCTCCTCATTTACTCTCTTATAAAAGAATACGCTTCCCTTAAAGTCAAGTTCGCCCGAAAAATCACTCTTTCCTCTCACACCGGATCGCGCTAGTCTTTCTTTTATGCGTTCACTCTCACAACTCATCGAAGAGGATATAAAGACCTTGCCGGTTGGCGAGATTACGCTGATGCAGCTTTTATGGCTTTTTCATGAACGCGGATTCGGTTTCGTGTTATTCGTTCTGGCCTTGCCGATGGCGCTACCGATTCCCGTACCGCCAGGCGTTAATATTGCACTTGCCCTCCCTCTTCTTTTCTTAACCACACAGCAAATGCTTGGCTTTTCGCGCATATGGCTACCGTCTTTCCTCGGCCGCAAAACACTACGTGCAGAAAGATTCCGCGAGATAATGAGCGGTACATTGCCTTTCTTGCGCAAAGTTGAATGGATATTCAAACCGCGACTCAGCGCAATTACACATGGCTTATTCTCACGGCTCATCGGCTTAAGCGGGCTTATTATGGCACTTTCTGTGTGCATCCCTATTCCGCTATCCAATACGGTGCCTTCACTTGGGATAGCTCTTATGGCCGTTGGCGTTTTAATGCGTGACGGACTGGCTATTGTCGCAGGTATGCTAATTGGCCTTGGCTGGGTTTTCTTACTGATCTGGGCAGCCATAACATTTGGGCCGGACGGCGTTGATATTATCAAAGAGACAATCAAAGGATGGATATCATGAGCAGAAAGATAAGCGCTATTATTGCGCATAAAATTCTTGCCGAACCCAAAGTCATGGGGACTTTCGTACTTATGATTGGCACCCTTTCCCTTGGAGGTGCGCTCATATCACAATATGTGTTCGGCCTGCACCCCTGTGTTTTGTGCATCTACCAACGGTGGCCGCATGGCATCGCCATTGCACTCGGTATGGCCACGCTCTTTTTAGGCGCGCAGCAAAAACAAAAATCTGCCTCCTTTGTTCTACTTGTAGCCAGCCTCACCTTTTTTATAGGCAGCGCGATTGCCTTTTATCATACAGGCGTTGAGCAAAAATGGTGGAGTGGTACAGATGGATGTGGCTTCCCAAAGACAGGAGCCGGCGATTTCGAGAGCTTTAAAGATGCGCTTATGAATGCTCCGGTAGCACGTTGCGATGAAATTCCATGGTCATTGCTGGGCATCTCAATGGCCGGCTATAATTTTATGCTCTCACTTGGGGCAGGGCTGATAAGTCTGGCCGGATCAATATGCGTAATCCGCAAAGCCAATAAAATGCTCTAAAGAAAATTAGCGGTCTCTATCACCATCGTCATCATCTTGGTCATCAGCACCATAATGTTCAACCGGGGGCTCTTCCTCATCCCTGTCAAAAGCAGCAGGCTGAGTAGTTAGCCATGCCATCGGAATAAAACCGATAATTGGGCCCAAGAAATAACACAGCAATATCGTGGCAAGAATGGTGAGCAAAGTTTTAACCTCGCGGAAAATCCCTTTCTTCATGGCAATCAGAACAGAAACCGTTGCGCCAAATGCAAGTGTGATAAGTGAAGAGAAGAACGATATATCGCGCATATACGCGGCAAGAGCATCAGATATTTGCTGTGTTTTCTGGAAATTTTCGATCTCGCGCGCAAGCTCTTGATCGGTCAGATTGCCCGGATCGAGCAAAGGTCCGATAAGCATTACGGCGACGACGATAACGAACATATAAAAGCAGTAAAACCCGAAGGCTTGCCACCCTGTACGCTCGGCTGAGAAATCAAAAAGGTTACTAAACATAGGATAAGATATAAGCGATATTTAAGCAGAACTCAACTCTGTTCAAGCTCACTATCCCAATAAAGAAAATCTGCCCAGCTTTCATGCAAAAAATTAGGCGGGAAAGCCCGCCCATGTTCTTGAAGAGAAAACACACTCGGAGCCACGGGCTCGTTAAGGGGGAACATTGAACATTCCCTTGGTAACCTGCTCCCTTTCAAGGTGTTGCAATCGCGACATGAGGTGACAATATTGTCCCAGCTCGTCCGCCCCCCGCGAGACCGCGGTATAACATGGTCAAAAGTCAATTCCGATGTTTTGAAATAGCGCGTGCAATATTGGCATTGCCATTTATCACGCAGGAAAACATTAAAGCGTGTAAATGCCGGCGTGCGATTTGCTTTCACATAGTCATTAAGCGCCAAAACCGAAGGCAAAGGCATTTCAAAACTCGGAGACCTGACCGTTCGGTCATACTCTGCAAGAACAGTAACAGCGCCACGAAAAACAGCCTTCACAGCATCCTGCCATGACCAAAGAGAAAGCGGAAAATAACTTAACGGCTTGTAATCAGCGTTAAGCACCAGCGCAGGACATTGCCCCTGCCCTGTTGAAAGACTAACAGACATAGCGAGTATACTCCCTGTTTATGTATGTGAGGAAAGAGATGGTCGGTCAAAGATAGCTTAAAACTAAGGTCCATGCGATTCTCCACTTTCATTATACCAAATTATGCCCACCCCTCCAACTTCTGGACGGTTATAGCGCTTATAACATTTATTTCTTGCATTATGTATATTATTAGGATAATAATAATACCAATTAGGAACAAAAAAACCCACGAGATCAGAACCTATGATACCCGGAATTTTCTTAGCCGCAGCCTTTTCCCTTTATGCAGCCTATCGTAGCCACCAAGACGATCTGAGCGCTGAGCCGGTTGAACAAATGAGAGCCCTGGACAACCTCTTGCCACAAAATAATAGCATTGCCGGCGCTGCTGATTTTGAGATGGTGCAGTCTCGTCCCGGCTATTTCGATCAGGAACATATCGCCTTTGACTTTAATTACTCATCCCAAGGTGATTATCTTGGCTACACTGTGCGTGACTATGATATCTCAGGGCTAAACACAGGTCGCAGCGACTACGCAAACGGCATCATCCGCGAAGACGTGCGTTACGGTCATGCTACAATCGGCCGATATATCTATGATCCGAGAGCGCGTCAAATTCACTTTAATAGCGACAATCCGGATATCAGCGCGACACGCCTGAACGATCGTGAAATCCGTATTACTATCGATAATGCAGACCGCCATCATAGCGCCCGTGACCTCGAATCAGGCGGTTTGCATGGAGG
>CAXGMH010000034.1:0-20994 GCA_964010795.1 uncultured Alphaproteobacteria bacterium | reverse complement strand
CACAAGGCGCGGATCATTGTCTCAATCCCGTTCTCAAGTAAATACCCCAGAATCTGGTAGGGGTTGGGTGCGAAATGGATTTGCAGAAGTTTTTGCCACATTTCTTCCTGAAGCCCACGCAGATAAACAAGGTCATCTGCCTTCACGCCCGGTATAGACATCACCATGCGGCGGAAGGTGAGGATTTCATCAAGTGTCTCAAGTGGTGCATCACCAATGCCGATATAATTGCCCAGATAAACAATGCGGTCACCCGCGCGAAACTCGCTTAGAATATGGTCATGCACACGGATAAGTTGCCACACATCGCTGTGTATGGACGGCACAGTCCATATGCGGCTCGGTGTGCCGATATCGACATAGCTGTTTAACGCTGTTTCATCCTGACTATAGGGCATTCGAGAATTCGAACCATTTGAAAGTGTTTGTAAAATCAGTATACACGTAACCGATTCGCACAGCAAGTATTGAAGTGTCCGGATTTTTTATGGACATAAAATGATGTTCTGGTGTAGCGTCACGATCAAAATAAGGGGCAAATAAGAGATGTATGAGAACCTTTCATTTAAAGATCGCGAACTCATAGAAGGGCAGGCTGTTAGAGGTATACTCAAAGAACAGCGCAATGAAAAGGATATAGAAGCTACCGCTATCATGACGGGAGTGGGGCCTGCATCTAAGCGTGCTGCAGATTGGCAAAGGGCCGTTTCTTTCCAATTAGGGGATCGGTATATGCTCTATCCGATTGTGACTTTTGGTGTAATTGGGTTTTCTGGACTGTTTGCGGGGATCGCTAGTCACTTCATTGATTACCCTATGGCAAAAGAGATGCTTTCATGGGTTCATGAACATATGACCAATGGTATGACATTGGCTGTTGTGGGCATCTTTTTGCGAGGGGGGATAACAGAATATGGTGAGATTGAAAAAGCTAAAATAGTTCGCAAAGTGGGTGGAGAAGATGCCGTTATGGAAGCGACAAGACACAGGCTGATTTCTGAGGGAAGCACAGAATTTCCGATAGAACCCAAGGCATTAAAGGCATTGCAGGGCGAGGGGTATTTCAGGAATGTAGACGCTCTGTCTATTCACATTAAATAATCACAGCGATTTGAAGTGTTGAATTATTTGTTTAGGTGTTAAGCCCAAAAAGAAAGCCCGCTACTCTGAGCGGGCTTTAACTATATTCGTTACAGAGGCTTTAAAGCTTAGGCCGCTTTTGTTAAAACGTCTTCAAGCTGTGCAGTTGCTTTTGTTTCATCGATGTTTTCAATCGCAGCCATTTCACGTGCCAGACGCTCAAGCGCGCTTTGGTAGATTTGACGCTCTGAGTAAGATTGCTCTGTGTCATCAGCCGAGCGTTTCAGGTCACGAAGAACTTCTGCGATTGATACAGGGTCGCCTGAATTGATCTTGGCTTCGTATTCTTGGGCGCGGCGTGACCACATTGTGCGTTTTACGCGTGCCTTGCCTGTCAGTGTTGAAAGAGCCTTTTGCAGGCGGTCCGGATCAGAAAGCTTGCGCAGGCCGGAATTAAGTGCTTTTTGTACCGGCAGTTTTAAGCGCATACGCTCTTTTTCAAAGTTGATTGTATAAAGAGAGATTTCCATGCCGCTGATTGTCTGTGTCTCAATGCCTTCGACGAGGCCAACTCCATGTGCCGGATAAACCACATGATCGCCTTTTTGAAAATTGTCATTGCCTGCATTCTCATTGGCAGCAGGAGGCGTTGCAAAATTCGCCGTAGTTTTCTTGGCAACTTTAGCAGCGAGTTTTTGTGTTGTTTTAGGAGATAGGGTTTTTTCGGCAGTTTGAGTCATGAACCATCCTCTTGTTATCATTTTTTTCAAATTGCAGAGACAAAAAATCACTTGGGGCGAGGCGCGAGAAAACAGCTCCAAACCCTTGGATAAATGCCTTTTGTGTCTTGCAAAGTAAGATGGACTATATACGAATTTTTAACATTTTGCAATTATTTTAAATAAATAATATGTCAAAAAAATACATTTAAATCAAAAGGTTATTTTTAATATTCAAAAAGAATATTTTTATTGGCTAGTCTCCATCCCCGGGCTTGGGAGAGAAGTAGTCTTTGTATTTGTTATCTTTGTCTTTGAACTTTTCAGCCTCTGGCAAAGCATCAATTTTGCGGGTCAGGTTTGGCCATTCTTCGGAATAACGTCTGTTTAACTCTAACCATTTATCGGCACGCTCATCTGTATCGGGCAAAATAGCCTCGATCGGGCATTCAGGTTCACATACGCCACAGTCAATGCATTCATCCGGATGAATGACCAGCATATTTTCACCCTCATAAAAGCAGTCCACGGGACAGACTTCGACACAATCCGTGTATTTACATTTGATGCAGATATCTGTGACAACAAAGGTCATTGGCAATTTCTCCTGAACTAGGACACTGTTTTTAAATACTGCCCATGCAAAATGCAAGTCTAATGAGACTCATCAAGGTCAATTACATCGCGTTTCGGATTGTGTTCGCTTTTTTGCGATTGTGCAGGCTTTGTCTTCAGGTCGCATTCCGTTGGTCGAGCCGGCTGCATGGTGTAAATACCAAACCGCAGGGTGTCTTTGTGTTTAACGCGTTCACGGTAGAGAATGAAAAGTCCTGAACCGATAACGATAGAGCTGCCCAGCCAAACCTCTATAGCTGGAATGTCTCCGAAAATGATGAAGCCTGCAATGGCGGCAACAATGATGGATAAATAGGAAAAGGGGGAAATAAAAGCTGCTGGTCCGTGTCTGTATGCCTTGGTCGTGAAAATCTGGCCGATCCCGCCAAGAACGCCAACAGAGAAAAACAAAAGCCAGTCCCCCAAGCTTGGTGCTGTCCAGAAAAAAGGTAGGGCAGCGCCCGATATAAGGAGGCAAAAGAGCGTAAAGTAAAAGACAATAGACAATGCGTGCTCGGTCTTGCCCATACGCTTGACAACAATCATTGCCAACGCTGTGATAAATGCGCCAAACAGAGCAATGATCGCACCCATGCCATATTGCAGGTTACTGTTTTGATTGTCTGTTGTGTGTGTGCTAGTCAGGTCAGTGGCTTGTGCCAGAGCGTCAATGGCGGCTTGGCTATCAAAGGTTGGGGAGAGTATAACCAATACGCCTGCAAATCCGACTAAAATGCCGCCCCATCTCCATGGTCCGACTTTCTCTCCTAATAGCGGTATAGAAAGAGCGGTTAGCATAATGGGAACAGCAAAATGGATAGCGGTCGCATCCGCAAGAGGAAGCAAAGCAAACGCCCAGAAGTTAAGAAACATAGCTGAGATGCCAATCAGCGCGCGAGAAAGGTGTCCAGAAATGTTGTTTGTCGCAAGATATCCCCAAGCCTTATCCTGCCAAAGCATAATCAAAACGGGCACCATAGCGAAAAGCGAGCGAAAGAAAACGATCTGCACAAGGCTGTAATGGCTCCCATCCTCTGAGGAGGCCAGTAACTTGATAGGCACATTCATTAAAGAGAAAGCAAGCATTGCCGCCAATGCAAAATATATGGCCTTTTTAATGTTATCAATCGGGGTTTCTTTGTGGCTCATGGCTGGGCTTATCTATCGGCAAAAATGAACTGTTTTGTCTAAGATGCCGTATGTATAGAAAAAGACAACCCAGCAAGTTGAAAAAGGAAAAAGTTTTTTATGGGACAGCCAATATTAATTATGGGTGCAAATGGCGGTATCGGCGGTGCCTTGGCCAGTAAGCTGGAAAACCAAGGTGAAGAGTTGATACTGACAGCACGTGATAAAGAAAACCTCTCTGACTTCAAAGGTAAAATATTATCTGTTGATGTAACAGATGAGAGTTCGATAGAGCGAGAGATTGGCGCACTTGATTTAAGTGAGGGTCTTAAGGGCTTTGCCTATTGCATTGGTTCTATTGATTTAAAACCGTTCGGCAAAACAAGTGTAGACGATATGCTCGCTACCTATGAGTTGAATACGCTGGGTGCTTTTCGTGTGCTTAAATATATTGAGCCAGCTTTAAAACAAGCGAGTGGATCGGTCGTTTTATTCTCAACTATTGCCGCAAATAGCGGCTTTCCTTCGCATTCAGCGATTGCTTCTGCAAAGGGTGCGTTACAGGGGCTGACTGTAACTTTGGCGGCGGAGTGGGCGCCAAAAGTCAGGGTGAATTGTATCGCGCCAAGTTTGAGTGAAACACAAATTGCAAAGCCAATGACATCTTCAGAGCAAATGAAAGATGCAATTGCCAAAATGCATCCGATCCCGCGTTTAGGTCGCGCAGAGGACAGCGCTAATCTTGCAGCCTTTTTGCTTAGTGATGAGTCTGCATGGATGACCGGCCAAATTCTGGCTATGGATGGTGGTCGTTCAACTGTTCGTAATCGGGGCTGATATGCTGTTTGTATTTATTCCTTTTATATTGCTTCTGGTTATAGCCTTTCCTGCGGATGCAGCTGTGCCTGAACAGGAAGTTTTGCGGTTCGAGATTTTGCGCAATGAAAAGCCTTTCGGTTTTCATGAAATTCGTTTCAGCCAAGACGGCAATCAGGTCATGACGGATATTTCAATCGAGATGACCTATAAATTCGGGCCGCTTACGCTATTTAAATATCGTCATACAAATAGGGAAGTCTATGAGCGTGGCGCTCTAGTCTCGCTGGACGCACAGACAAATGATGATGGCAAACGCTTATTTGTTCGCGCTGAAAAGAACGGTAAGGAACTGGACGTGAAGACGCATGAAGAAGATTACATGGCTCCTTTAACAGCCTTGCCTTCGACATATTGGCATACACTTTATTTGGATGATGATCGGCTTATCAATACGCAATATGGTGGGCATAATCGTGTAACAGTTGAAAGGTCGGGACAAGACAGACGCGAGATTACAGGCGTAGAGCGTGATGTTGTTTTATATGATTTCGAAGATTTAAAGGCCGGAAATAAGGCGACCTTTATCTATGACCTTAAAACAGGGCAATGGGTCGGGCTTGAGATGTCTATCCGCGGCTCTGAATTACGTTATGTTCGGCAAACGCCTTTGACAGGAAGTGCTGAGTATGGTCAAGATTATCTGGCGGCTCAGTTTAAATAGATCAGTAAGAACGTAGGGTTGATTATGGGACAAATTGCATGGATTACAGGCGCATCTACAGGAATTGGCGCACAGACGGCAAAAATTCTGGCGAGAGAAGGCTGGACGGTTGCTGTGACTGCGCGCTCGGAGGATAAGTTGCATGAACTTGCCGCCGAGTTTGAGGGGATAAAGGCCTATCCTTGCGATGTGACCAATGAGCAAGATATGGCACAGCTTGTCGACAGGATAGAGCAGGAATGCGGGCCTATTGATCTGGCCTTTATGAATGCCGGTATGTTTAATCCCGACACCTACGAGACCTATACGGCCGAAAATTTTCAGAACCATTTTAGGGTTAATGTTTTTGGTGTGTCTAACGGGATTGCACCTGTTTTGGAGAAATTTAAACAGCGCGGAGCAGGGCATTTTGTTATAACGGCCTCTGTAGCAGGGTATCAGGGGCTACCGCGCTCTTTGTCTTATGGTGCCACTAAGGCGGCTCTTATTAACTTTGCAGAGAGCTTATGGTTGGAATGCAAAGGTCACGGCATTAAGGTTCAGGTTGTTTGCCCCGGCTTTGTGAAGACGCCAATGACAAAACAGAATAAATTCCCGATGCCTATGATTATGGAGCTTGAGCAAGCTGCGCAAACACTGGTCAAGGGGATGAAAAGCAATCAGTTCGAGATTAACTTTCCATGGGCATTTGCATGGATTTTGAAGGTCGGCGCTATTTTGCCGCGCCGGATAAAGCTTAATTTTATTCATTTCCTTACGCAAAAGGCTATGAAGTCTGTGACAGATAAGAAAGGTTAAGGATATGGGGGAAGAGCAGCAAAACTCTGCCCAGGATTTTGAGCAAGCTGTTGAGCGGTACGTCGCTTATTTTGAAAGCTTAAAGTCGCGCGATCTTGTGTTATTGGGAAAATATTTTACCAAAGATGCGCGCTTTACCGATCCTTTTAACGATGTCACCGGGCATCAAGAAATCCGTATTGTGTTTGAAGATATGTTCGAGCGTACTGAAAACCCGCGTTTTAAGATTGTTCACTCGGCTCTTTGCAAAGATGGTCACACGGCACTTTTGCGCTGGGATCTACTGTTTGCGGTTAAAGGGAGAAAGCAGAGTATATCAGGAATGAGCGAGGTGAGCTTTAATAAAGACGGGCTTGTTGTGGCACATATCGATTATTGGGATCCGACAGGGCCGATATATCGCAAAGTTCCGATTTTGAAACAGATCATGTCTTTTGTACGAAAGAAACTTTCTGCGCAGCCAAAATAAGAAAGAAAGCCTTGATTTAGCAATAATTTCGTTGCTAGTGTTTCTTATTGATCCAAAAATAAGAAATAAAAGGATTGTCAATATGGGCGAAAAGAAGGGACCGGTCTTTCACGCAAGTGATGCATTCAAAGATGTAAGGCCATCGAGTTGGAAGTTTCCTAAACACGATCATCACAAAGTATGGAACATTGACGAACTGCTCGACAGTGCTTTTGGCGAGAAGCTGAAAGAGACTTTGCACGCCTCTGATCTGGGGCAATTTATCCTTGCCATAGCCAGAGAAGTGAATCCGTCCATTGTCTTTATCAATGATCCTAAAATGACCTGTTACGGTGAGTATATCCCGTATGAAGGCAATCTCGAAACCACAAGGCTGCCGATGGATCGTCCTGTGATTTCGATCAATGAACATGAGGTCGATAAAGGCTTTCTGCCTTATATTATGGGACATGAAATGTTTCATATGCTGCAAGATTATGTTGGTAGAGTTAGTCCAGCCCGGTCTGTTGCAAGCCAATATGATGCAGATGAGGCGCTGAGTTCACGAAGCCGCCTGACACCGATGGCGCGTTCAGGGATTGTCTATAATAATGATTATAAACTTGGTGATTACGAGCGGTTCTTTAAGTCTTATTACTCAATGGAGATGGCGTGTGATATCTTTTCCCTATGTCTTTGCTATCTTGCTTCGGAGCGCTCGCGCTCAGGCAATTTTGGAGAGTTTTCACAAAATCCGCATTTTAAACCATTGGCAGATGCTATATCAGCGGCCATGCGTTATGGTGCTGATTCTGATTTAGATGAAAGCACACGTGTGAATTTGGCGCTTTTTAATGCTGCATTTGCTGCTATGAGACCTAAGAACAATGAGTATTACAGCGACCACTATATTTGGGGGCAAGATATTCATGGCGAAACATCCAAAGATCCAAGATTTGAGATGGTTCCGGATGTGAAAACGATCTCTTTTAAGAATTTTATGGATTATCTTGGATTTCAGTTCTCATTATTGCCGACCGGGTTTAAACAGTTTTGTTTCGATGGCGGGGTGAATGAGCACCGCAGAAAGATCGAGGATCACCGTTCTCGGCGTGCCAGAATAGGCTATCGGGTGCAGGCCACAATAGGTGGCGGGTCAATGTCCGGTTTGAGGTTTAATTAGCCCTTAAACTCCAGCATTCTCGCAACATAGCGTGCGATGGTGTCTGCTTCGAAATGGAGATGGTCGCCAACGCTGCGATCTTGAAGCGTTGTAACTTCCCATGTGTGTGGAATGATGTTGATGCCGAAAATATCGCCTTCGACTTCGTTGACGGTCAATGAAATGCCGTCGAGTGCAACGGATCCTTTTTGCGCGATATAGCTTGCGAACCCCTTTGGTGTTTTAATCTTGAGGCGGTGTGAGCCGTCTTCACGGGTAATAGAGATGATTTCCGCCAAGCCGTCCACATGGCCGGATACGATATGGCCCCCCATTTCATCACCAAGCTTGAGCGAGGGTTCAAGGTTTATTCTTGTCCCTTCTTGCCATGCGCCAATTGTGGTTTTTGAGAGGCTTTCGCTCGAGACATCCACAGCAAAGCCGGTCTCGTCTTTTTCAATGAGGGTAAGGCAGCAGCCTGAACAAGCGATTGAAGCACCAAGCTTTGCCTGATGTATCGTCGGCAAACTCGTATCAATCCAAAAGCGGCGGTCTTCGCCATCGCGAATTTCAATGCTACGAACCGTCCCCATAGCCTGAATGAGACCTGTAAACATTAGCTATTATCCTTTTCATTATTATCGCCGTCCTCATCTTCATCGGTGCCGCGCACAGTATCAAGAAAGGCATTAAAGTCGCTGGTCTCGCGGAAGTTTTTGTAAACAGAGGCATAGCGCACATAGCCGACCTGATCGACAGGGCCGAGGGCTTCCATTACCATTTCCCCGATCTTGCCGGAAGGGATGATCGCCTCGCCGCTGGATTCGAGCTGGCGGTTGATCGAGGTTACCATTTTTTCGATCTGCTCGTCATTGACCGGGCGTTTGCGAAGAGCGATCTGAAGCGAGCGTTTGAGCTTTTCCCGTTCAAAAGGCACTTGGTCTCCATTGGTTTTTTCGACAATCAATTCACGCAGCTGTACACGTTCAAAGGTTGTGAAACGTGCGGAACAGCTCGGGCATTGACGGCGACGACGAATGCTTGCGCCGTCTTCGGCCGGACGAGAGTCTTTGACCACTGTGTCGGGTTCTGAGCAAAAGGGGCAGCGCATAGCTTAAGACTTAGCCTTTCTGTCCTTATTACGCGATTGACTGGTTGTAAATCGGGTAGTCTTTGAGGAAGCTGCGTATCGCGTCACGCGTTGTTTGCTCGACTGTTTGATTACCGTCTTCACCATTTTCGATCAGGCCGTCCAGTACATCGGCAACCCAGTTACCGATCTGGCGGAATGCGACCTGGTCAAACCCGCGTGTCGTACCGGCAGGTGATCCAAAGCGAAGACCGGATGTGACCATCGGGCTTTCAGGATCATTGGGGACTGTGTTGCGGTTACAGTTTAAGGCTGCGCGCTCAAGCGCATATTGAGCCTGTTTACCTGTGATGCCGCGACCGCGTAGATCCACCATAAAGACGTGCGTGTCCGTACCGTCAGAGACGATCTTGTAACCGCGCTCTTGCAACTGGCTGACAAAGGCGCGTGCATTGTCGATGACCTGTTTCTGATAGAGTTTGAATTCAGGCTTCAGAGCCTGACCAAACGCAACAGCCTTGCCGGCAATGACGTGCTCTAGCGGACCGCCTTGTAATCCGGGGAAAATGGCTGAATTGATTTTCTTAGTGAGTGTCTCATCATTCCACAAAATCATGCCGCCGCGTGGGCCGCGCAAAGATTTGTGTGTTGTACAGGTCACAACATGGGCGTGCTCACACGGGTTCGGAATAGCGCCGCCGGCAATAAGACCCGCATAATGTGCAACATCAGCCAAGAGGTATGCGCCAACGGAATCCGCGATTTCGCGGAAACGTTTCCAGTCTACAATACGGGAATAGGCACTTGCACCGCATACAAGCATATCGGGCTTGTGCTCTTGTGCGAGTTTTTCGACCTGATCGTAATCAATAAGACCGTTATCATCGCGTACACCATATTGGTGAACGTTAAACCATTTTCCTGACATATTCACAGGTGAGCCATGGGTCAAGTGACCGCCATGGTCAAGTGCCATAGAGACAATCTTTGCCCCCGGCTCGATCAAGGCGAGATAGACAGCCTGATTGGATTGTGATCCGGAGTTTGGCTGAACATTTGCGAAATTACAGTTGAACAGCTTTTTTGCGCGCTCGATGGCAAGCGTTTCCACGGTATCCACGTGTTCGCAGCCGCCGTAATACCGTCTGCCCGGATAGCCTTCGGAATATTTGTTTGTTAAAACAGAACCCTGAGCCTGCATGACTGCACGAGAAGTGAGGTTTTCGGAGGCGATTAACTCGATTGTTTCTTTTTGACGTTCATGCTCGGCTTCAATAGCGTTAAAGATATCGCTATCCACTTCGGCTAGAGTGTCATTGTAAAAATGTTCGCGCCAGTCGCGCGTGTCTTGTTCTTTCCTGTTTTCCATGGCTACTCTCCTTTTTCGCTTAATTTGTTGACGCGTCTTTCATGGCGGCCGCCGGCCTCAAATTTTGTTGTGATAAATGTGTCAAAGACATCAAGGGCTGTCAGTTGCCCAATAACGCGCTCGCCCAGAGCCAGTACATTAGCGTTGTTGTCAATGCGCGCTAAACGAGCGAGTGTTGTATTCGTGCAAGGGGCTGAGCGTATATGGGCATAACGATTGGCCGCATAGGAAACGCCAAGGCCTGATCCGCAAATAACAACGCCAAAGTCAATTTGGGCATTGTTTTTCATCTCTTGTGCGAGCTTGTAGGCGTAATCGGGATAGTCAACAGAGTCCGTGCCTTCACAGCCCAAATCAATCCAGTTGATATCTGGGCGCTTTTCCATCAAGAATTTTTTCAAGGCATAGCCGCCATGATCGTTAGCAATGGCAATTGTGAAGGTCTTATTCTCCTGAAGGCTGTTCATGCAATGGAATATAGGATCCAGACCGAGGAAAAGCAAACCTTATTCGCGGATTATCCCTTTCTTTTTCAGGACGTAGTTCAAGCGCTTGAGTGCGTTTTGTTCCAGTAAGGGCTGTGGCGTGCTGCTGGGGCCGGAGATGGAAATTTCTGTGAGCGTCTTCACATCCATCGCTGAAACTTTGACAAACTGGCCGAATTGTGTGAATTCCAAAATCACTTCTCTATTGTCTAAAAGGCGTTTTTGCATATATGAATGGTCCTATGAGCAATACTCTCAAGCGCAGTGTTATCTCCGATAATGTTATCCCTGAAAGCGGTGTTTATTTTGGCACGGTCTATCACAAACGCCATGCACCGTTTGAGCATGATTTTCGTTATAGGGTTTTCACTTTCTGGTTGGAACTGGACAAATTGCCCGAGCTCGATGCTCAATTAAAGCGCTTTTCTTTTAATAAATCAAACCTGTTCAGCATTCATGAGCGCGATCACGGTAAGCGAGATGGTTCGTCTGTGCGCGAATGGATAGAAAAAGCCGGAAAGCGTAGGGGGCTGAATTTGAAAGAATGCCGGATCTTTATGCTGGGATTTCCGCGTATGTGGAATTATGCGTTTAATCCTCTCACGGTTTATTACTGTTTTGCACCCGATGGTACTTTGCGCGCTGTGCTTCATCAGGTGAAAAATACATTTGGCGACCAGCACGGTTATCTCATTCCCGTCGATGATGTAAGCAAAGGTGGTAAGGTGAAGCAATCGGCCGAGAAAATTTTTCATGTTTCGCCATTTTTTGAGATGGATTGCCGTTATGAGTTTCGTTTTGCCGTGCCGAGTGAGACGCTCGATTTTGCGATCCATCAATTCGGTCACGAGGGTAAGCTTTTGACAGCAACATGGAATGGTGAGTACGAAGCCCTGACGGATAAGGTTTTGATTAAGGCATTGCGCAGAAATACATTTATGACCTTTAAGGTTATCGCCGGAATTCATTGGGAGGCTCTGAAGCTATGGCTGAAAGGTGCAAAATATATCCCGAGAACAGCTCCCCCAAAAGAAGATGTAACGTGATCCATGGTTGTGGTTTCTGCGAAGAACGGTAAAACAAGTTAAAAGGACGGGATTTATGACAGTATTACAGGCAAATATGCGTGGGATTGAGGATAAGTGGGAAGAAATTTTGCAAAAACCTGCCGATTTTGTCATTAAAACGCCGACTGCATTTCGTTACTTTTTATTGAAGCGCCGCCGTGAAAGGTCTGCATATAAACCGTCTCAGGCATTGAAGCTGATTTTGCGATTTCCTGCACGTTTGCAAATGGGCGAGTTGACTGTTGTTTTACCAGATCAGACGAAGCTGCATTATATCGGACGGGAAAAGGGGCCAAGCGGGACGCTTGTCATTCATAATGATCGTGTAGCCAATAAGTTTTTGACAGGCGGACGGCTAGGTTTTTGTGAGAGTTATTTGGATGGTGATTGGTCATCACCTGACATCGCGCAGTTTTTCACTCTTATTTTAGAAAATGCAGAGATCATGCGTAAAACCCTGCATGGTAAAAGCTGGTATCGCTTTCTTTCAGGACTGATTCATACGTTTCGTCCCAATACAAAAAAGGGATCGCAAAAAAACATTTATCAACATTATGATATTGGAAATGCCTTTTACAAAAGGTGGCTTGATCCATCTATGACGTATTCTTCTGCGCTATACCGCAATCGCGCACAAAGCCTTGAAGAGGCACAACGCGAGAAATATGCCAATCTTGCGCGAATGCTTGATATCCGCCCCGAGCATCATGTGCTTGAGATCGGCTGCGGATGGGGCGGTATGGCTGAATATGTCGCTGGTGAGATCGGCGCAAAGATGACCTGTGTGACGATTTCAAAGTCTCAATATGATTATGCCGTCAAGAGAATGCAGGACAAAGGGCTATCGGACAAGGTTCAGATTTTGTTGATTGATTATCGTGATATTGAAGGACAGTTCGACCGCATTGTTTCAATCGAGATGTTTGAAGCCGTCGGAGAGCAATATTGGTCGACGTATTTTAATCAAGTCAAAGCGTGCCTGAAGACAGGTGGTAAAGCAGGGTTTCAAATTATCACAATCGACCATGCGCATTTTCCGGCCTACCGTAAATCAGCAGATTATATTCAGCGTTATATCTTTCCTGGAGGGATGCTGCCAAGCCCTGAAAAAATTCGTGAGGTTGCTGGAGAGTGTGGACTGGCTTGGGAGAACGCAGAGTTTTTTGGCCGTGACTATGCGCGCACTTTGGCTGAATGGAATAGCAATTTCCAACGTGTCTGGCCGGAAATTGAGCATGATTTCGATGACCGCTTCAAACGACTGTGGGAGCAGTATCTATGCTATTGCCAGGCTGGGTTTCAGGTTGGCACCATTGACGTTGGTCAGATTGTGTTGAGTGGATAAAGCACAATAGCCGCCCCGTCGCGGTTTTGCCACCAGGCTTTTTCAAACTCTTTGCGGTTATAACTGCGACGGACTTGATCGGTGGTTTTGCCTGCTGGATCGTGGACAAAGACTCTTTCCTTATTAAGTCCCGAGAGAACCATCAAATGCCCGCGTGTTTGCGCGATGGCGGCGTCTGCAAGCTCTCCTTTCTCATAAGCAACAGAGGCGATAACAGGGATGTTGTTGTTTAGGAGGGCCGCAATACTTTCCCAATTCTTGATTGTGGTGACTAGGCCATTCAGTCCATATCGATTGGCCGTACGGACGGCATTCGGCCATATGCCATAGGGAAACTCAAAACCTTGTGCTGCCAATACAGGGTCATAAAGAGCATCTCTGATTCGATCTGGTGTGACGGCACAGCCATAAGGCTGCATCACCATTGTTGTACTGATAGCAAGGCATATACGGTGTCCGTTCTCGGGATCCGTTTCATATTGGCTGATAGGTGGCAGGCTAAGATTTTGTGAGGGTTTTTCAATATTTGTAGTTTGCATTGGGGGTGTTTCGTAGCTCAGTGCGATCAGCCCTTTTTTCAATACATCTTGCTCTTTGTCGCTGTGAATAAAAAGTGCCAGTTTTGCAGGCGCCTCCAGTGCGTCAAAGAAATCTGCTTGCGGGTCGGATGTTATCGCTTTGTCACCAATGCCAAGATGGGGTGCCATATCGCTATGTGTGATCGGTTCTGCGTTGCCGATCGGGTGCAAGCTGTGCCAGCCTCTACTGTCTTGAAGTGCAAAGCGGTAGGATAAGCTTTGCACACTGGCCAAACTATAGCTGGGGATGACACGTTTGGCTGTAGGTCTTTCGATGACTGTCTCGAATAGATGAAACCCGTCTGAGATCTGTCGCCACTTTCCTATTAGCGATTGCGCGTGCCTCAGGGCTTTGGGCAATGCGTCGGGATGGGTGGCAAATAAATATGGAGGGGCCAAAAAAGTGTCACTGGTCATAGGTTTAAATTACTCTATTTTGTTAATGGATGCGAGAGATTATAAAAAAACACCTGTCTTATGCGTTGTATGGCTTGCCTGCTTTGCCGCTAGCAGCATTGACGTTACCGGTTGTGATCTATTTGCCTAAATTTTATTCAGATACGCTTGGTTTGAGCATGGCTGTTGTTGGCGCGATGTTATTAATCGCAAGGGTCTGGGATATGGTTTCGGATCCGCTTATTGGAATGTTGTCCGATCGTTTTGCGCCTTTTCACGCTCACCGCAAGGGCTGGGTTTATCTCGGTGTTATTCCGACGCTTACTGGCGCGTGGTTTTTGTTTTCACCGCCCGATGATGCGGGTGGGATATATCTTCTTTTCTGGAGTGTGGTTTTATATATGGGGTGGTCAATGATGAAAGTGCCCCTTGATGCATGGGGAGCAGAGCTCTCAGATAGCTATCATGAGCGCTCTGTTATATCGGGGTGGCGTGAGGGGCTGACTATTATTGGTTTGCTAAGTGTGCTGGGACTTATCGCAACTTTCACAAAAGAGGGGGCAGAGTCTGCTCTTGGATTTATTGCTTATTTCCTACTCATAGGTTTACCATTATCTGTAGCTTTCTTATGGCAGGTTCCTGACAGGCGGAAGCGCGTTGCGACTGAAATAGGTGTTTATAAAGGGGCTAAGATCGTTTGGGAAAACGCTCCTTTTAGGCGCTTGATAGGGTCTTATCTGCTTAACGGTGTTGCGAATGCTATCCCTGCGACGCTTTTTCTCTATTATGTGGAATACATCATCGGCAAGCCTGATATGGGTGGGCCGTTGCTGTTTGTTTATTTTCTATGCGGTGCTTTGGCTATCCCGCTTTGGATGTGGTTGGCAAAACATATAAGCAAACATCACCTCTGGGCTTATATTATGATGGCTGTTTGCGTACCTTTTGCTGCTGTTCCCTTTATTGATGGTTCTTTGCCTTTGTTTGTCGTTATTGTCGTTTTAACAGGGTTCGGTCTTGGTGCTGATTTGACTTTGCCTGCCGCTATGCAATCCGATGTCGTAGATGTTGATCGTGTCCGCTCTGGTGAATCGAGAGCGGGGCTGTATTTTGCGGCCTGGGGTATGTTGACTAAGCTGGCTTTGGCGGGCGCCTATCTCGTCTTTCCTGTGATGGAAGGCTTGGGTTTTGACGCGCAAGCGGGTCAGAGGCTTTCGCTTATCCCTTATTTTTATGCACTGTTACCAGTTGCGTTTAAAATTGCCGCCATAGCCCTTATTTGGCAATATCCTCTGGATAGAGAAAAGCTCGCTGAAGTTCAGGAAAAAATAAAAAGCAATCAAACCTAATCTGAAAGCACACTTAATACGTAGGAGTGGGTATGAAAATCATAACTTTGCTTTTAACATTATTTCTGACTGGGTGTTCAACAATGTCCGTGACTGACTATAAAGACCGTAAACCAACACTTGTCCTTGAAGAGTATTTTTCAGGTAAGCATAAAGCCTATGGTGTGTTTCAGGATCGTTTCGGCATGGTTCGGCGTGAATTCAATGTCGATATTGTCGGTAATTGGGATGAGCAAAAACAAACACTGACTTTGGTTGAGGACTTTGCTTATAAGGACGGCGCCACGGAACAGCGCATATGGACAATCAGGAAGACGGCCGAGAACAAGTATGAGGGCGAGGCTGCCGGAACCGTCGGCGTGGCAAAGGGAGAAACCTCGGGGAATGCTTTTCACTGGAGGTATCAGTTTAATTTACCTGTGAACGGCAAGACATGGAAAGTCTCGTTTGATGATTGGATGTGGCTTCAGGATGATCGTGTTTTGTTTAATAAGGCTACGATTAAACGCTTTGGTATTCGATTAGGGGATGTTTATATCTTTTTTGAAAAGCTCTGACTTTACTTTTTAAAAGGAAGGCATTACCTCTATCAGCTATGACAGCCTATGCCGGAAAAATAGAAGATGAGCGCGCAATCGCACCGATTGAAGACATCCTTGCGGATGCCCAAAACGGTAAGCCTGCTATTATGGTTGATGATGAGGATCGAGAGAATGAAGGCGATCTGTTTATCCCTGCTCAATTTGCAACGCCAGAGATTATCAATTTTATGATTCAGGAATGCGGCGGGTTCGTGTGTCTGGCGATGGAGGAATCTATGTGCCAGCAGCTCGGGCTCGAGGCGCAGCCACGATCCAATGTCACGGATAATCAGGCTAAGTTTCTGGTTTCAATCGAGGCAAAAGAAGGGGTGAGTACTGGCGTTTCAGCCTCTGATCGTGCTCGTACTATTCAAGCGGCCATTGCTGCGGATGCGACGCCGGATGATATATCGACACCGGGACACGTTTTCCCCTTACAAGCCAGAGATGGCGGTGTCCTTGTGCGTGCCGGTCATACTGAGGCTTGTGTGGACATTTCAAAGCTTGCAGGCTTGCGTGGTGCGGCGGTTATTTGTGAGATCATGAACAAAGACGGTTCTATGGCTCGATTGGATGATCTTATACCTTTCGCCAAGGCGCATAACCTTAAAATCGGAACAATTGCGGATTTGATTGCATATCGTCGCCGATCTGAAAAACTTGTAAGTGAAATCGGACGTAAGCCATTCATAACCCCATATGGCAGTTTTGAAAAGGTCGAATTTGAAACAGCCTTGGATGACCACATTCATACGGCTCTTGTCAAAGGAGGCATCGATGGTGCTAAGCCCGCCCTTATACGTATGCATTCCGGTGATATCCTTGATGATATGTTCGGTGGAGGTTATGAAGCCGTACATCAGAGCCTTACTCAGATTGCCGAGGCAGAGCAGGGTGCGCTTGTCTTTTTGGACACGCAGCATAAGGCAAGTAATGGAGCGGGAGAAAGCAAAGATAATGCCTTGCGTCGTTATGGTATAGGGGCGCAAATACTGCGCGCACTCGGTGTCCGTCATATGGTTTTGCTGACACGCTCGGAGCGGGCTGTTATCGGACTGGAAGGTTATGGCCTTGATATTATTGAACAACGTTTATTAAAGGGGGCTCTTTCATGAGCGAGCGTAAATCTTCGTACTTCTTTTCCATGCGACCCAAAATCGCCATAGTCGCCAGTCGCTATCGTCCTGAGATCATAGATTTACTCACGATTGGCGCCGGTGAAGAGATACAAAAACATGGCGGAAGTTATGATGTTTTTAAGGTGCATGGCTCTTATGAGCTGCCGACCGTTATTTCTTATCTTGACCGCTCGGCGCAAAATCAATATGACGCTTATGTCGCGCTGGGTTGTGTCCTGAAAGGCGAGACGATCCATGATGAAGTAATCGCAAGGGCTGTCTATGATAGTCTCCAGCGCCTTGCAACGGATCGTAATCTGGCTATCGGCAGCGGTGTTTTAACCGTAAATACACAAGAGCAGGCTTTTGACCGTGCAGACCCGAAACGCCAGAACCGTGGCGCAGAGGCAGCACTCGCGGCGCTTGACCTTTTGCAACTGAAACAGGATTTGAATTTTGATGTCTGAGCAAACTAAGAATAAAAAGCCGCGTAAACCGTCACGTTCGGCGCGCAACGCAGCGACGCGTCTGGCTGTAAGCCAGCTTGTCTATGAGCATTTTTTGACAGAGACATCTCTTTCGAAGATATTACAAGATCATCAATTGAACCGTTCTAAAAATCCAATTGATGAGCTGGAAGACGGCGAAGACCCTCTGATTGATCCGGATTACAGTATGATGGCCGATATCTTTAAGGTGATAGATCAAGAGCGTGCCAGCATCGACACTATGTTCTCTTCACTTGTTAAGAACAAGGATAAAGCCCCTGAATTGCTTATAAAAGCAATCTTTACCTGTGCAGCTGCCGAGCTTTATAGCGCAGAGGCGAAACAAATTGATCCGCCGATTATTATCAATGATTATCTCAATGTGACGCGCGCTTTCTTTGATGCTGGTGAGGTCAAGTTTGTAAACGGTCTTCTCAATAGCGCCAAAGAAAGCGTCACGCTTTAATTTTTATGCTGCTCATGCGCGTGGCATGGAAACGTAGGCCGTAATGCCGCCGTTGCGTTGTGCGCTTTGTCCACCAGCCAAAGCTGCGCCGGTGGCTCCGCCGGGTATGATGGCTGGAAGGTTTGTGATATCTCCGTCACTCGGCGCCGTTGAATTTTCCGCAAAAGACATCTGCAGATAATTTGAGCGCACGCCGTTTAATGTACCTGCGCTGTGGCCGCTTAGCTCTTCGACGCTCTGTATCGCTTCCTTTTGAGTTTTGTGTAAATAGCAAGGTGTTTGATCGCCTATGTTGCTCCGATGTGTTCTCCAGCCGTCTTGTGTGGCCACTATTTCAAGCGAAGCACGGGAGTCATGCACATCGTTATCGTGAGTGCACTCTATTATGACACCGTGCGTTTTGTCAGGAATTTTATCTTTTGTAAAAGAAGTCAGGTCTCTCATTTGTCCCAGATCAGAAACTTTCAGCTTTATCATATGTGCAGCATTGTTAAAGCTGTATGTCAGATAAATGGTGTCTCCGATTTCTAAGTCAGCATCAGGGATATGAAAATCGCTTTCTTTATTTAATTCTTGAACAATGTCAGCGTCGATATAATCAGCCTCCGCCATAGCTGTCTCAAGCTTTTCTCTAACAGCTTTAATTGCGGCTTTAATTTTGCGGTTACTTACAAAATTATATTCGCGTAGTTCGCGTTCTAAACGGTTAATCATACTTTCATAAATGTTTTGTGAACGTTGCTCTGCAATGTCTAGGGCCTCTTCAAGCGTGGAATAGGTATTGGCTGTCCAGTCATGGTGACCATCAATGCCGCTCTCATTCATTCTGTTTTCAACGGCTTGTATATTTGGATATTTTAAGTTCTCAAAAACGGTGGCTCGATTTAGAAGTATGGTTTCCACATAGATATCAAGGATTTTATCCAGCTTTTCGTTGATAGGATTCCTAAAGGCCGAAAGCAAACCCTCATGCTTGGGAAATGCAAGGGCATCATAGATAATGCACTCAACTGTACTGGATAGCGTTTTTTTTCTAGTGATTTCTTTTAAAAGGTCTTGAGCCTCTTTTATAAGTCCAAATTCTTTAACGCGATTTTTACCGTCGTTTTGATGATTGTTATAAACAGAATATGCGACACCGTACTGCGCTGCTAATTCACCTTGTGTTTTTGTAATAACTTGCATAAATCCTCCTAGGACAATTAAATTATCCTTGAGGGGTAACATATTTATCTAAAATATGTCAAATAAAAAATTATTGCGGGGTTGGTTGGGCTGAATATTGAGATGCCGCCATTAATTCCATTTGTTTGTAATCAGGCTTGCTGGATAGATATTTCGCCAGTATATGTGGCTCAACTATCCTTTGCTTTCTTAAGTGTTGAACCATGTCTTCTTGTGAGAGGAAAAACCCGCATTGAACATCATCGTAGTCGTCATCTATGTAGTACTCATATCCGTGCTGGCCCTGTACAAATATAATGTCTTCGTTGTTCTTCAGGGTAACTTCCAGGCCTTCGCCATTTCTTATATCAAGTCGCGTTTCGGCGATTTCATCGCGATAAATCTTAACGGTGTTGTTTTGTGTGGGAATATAGAAAAATACTTCACTTCCTGGCTTTGGGATTGTGTCCGGTATATAGAAAGTATCTTGTAAGCACTTGTTCAGCCATTGCTTTTGTTCTTTCAGGCGGCGCAGGCCTTTTTTATAGGCGATGGCAGCATTTTTGCGTGCCTCATCTTTTAACCATTTTGTGCGCTTCGGTCTTTTTTCATTAACGGAATCTGCAATATTAAGAACGGCTTGCGTTTGAATCTCGATCTTCTCTCTTAGCAGCTGTCTTGCGTCTTTAAAGCCGAACTCGAATATCGCCTCAAAGCCTTCTTCTTCGTCAATAGCAAAAGGTGTGTCTTCATCTCTCTTTGCACTGCTAGTGACATCAATATGCACAGCTCCCCCATATAAGTGTTCGGTCGAGTCAATACCAATGATTTGCGCTGTTATAACAGCTATGGCCGATCTATTACAAATAAATCGATTGTTTAACTCTTTCCTGAGATATTCTAGGCGCTCGTCTTGCTGTAAAAGCTCAATGCCTATTTGAGAAGGTTCTTGAACGATAAGGTAAGAGGGGTGAATATCTAAAAATTCACGCAAAGTCATTTTCGGCATTGATAGGCTCCATATCTTTTTTTTGTCATATCGTTCTTTTGCGAGGGTGTCAAATACTAGGTTATAGTGTTTATGCTGCACCTGCGAAGATAGATACAATTTTAGGTAAATCTATCCTAAATTCGAAACGATACTTCTCGCTTTTGGGGCTCAATTGTTAGATAATAAGAATATAGGGTTTATTGGTTCAAACGGTTCAAATTATAGGGTTCATCACTATGCGTGGTCTATTTATCATTCTTATGGGGTTAATGTTACTTGGTGGCGGTGCTGCCGGATATCTGGCATTCGTTCAGCCAGCCGAAGCAGGCGAAGCGAAAAAGTCTGATAAACACGGTAGCGCAGAAGATCTCCACTTTGTTGAGATGTCTCCTCTAATTCTTCCTATCATTGGTGCAAACGGTATTTCCCAGACGATTTCTGTGGTTGTAACGCTGGAAGTCAACGGTGAAGAGCATTCAGAAACGGTAAGGATGAAAAAGCCACGTTTGTCAGATGCGTTCTTGCAGGATATGTATGGTTCACTCAGCCGTCAGGCGGCTCTTTCTGGTGGCGTTGTTAAAGTCTCTACGATCAAGAAACGCCTTAACCGTGTGTCACAAAAAGTACTGGGTCCTGACATGGTGAATGACGTCCTTATCCAAGTCGTGCAACAGCGCAGAGTTTAATAATTTAACTGAAACTTTTTTGAAAAATATCGTCGCAGAAGGGGAAATTTTAACAGTTTTTAACGATTATGTGAAATACTAAGGGAGTAGACGATATTTAAGTTTAACACAGGTTTTATACGACTACACACCCTCCTCACGCTCGCATCTTGGCCTGCCCCTCCGGGGCAGGTCATTTTTTTTTGCCCGCCCCCAAATATGTGCTAAAATAGGCATATGCTCAAAAAGTATGTTCTCAAAGGTAACGTTCTATTTCTTATTTTGATTGCTGTGGCGATGTTCGCTGCCCTGGCTTACGCCGTCACACAAAGCACGGGCGGCGGTGTCGTGG
>CAXGMH010000033.1:0-21225 GCA_964010795.1 uncultured Alphaproteobacteria bacterium | reverse complement strand
ATGGGTTACTACCTGTTTTCGCCTTCTCCATTGCCTCTGCCAATTTTGTCTCAGCCGCATCTTTCGCTAAAACAACGATAAGTGCTTTTCCGAGCGTATGTGCGGTTGTCATAAGCTCAAACGCCTCTGGACGCGCCTTATTAAAAACCTCCCTGAGGGTTTCGACAACAAATTCAGCGGTTGTATAGTCATCGTTATGCATGATGATTTTATACATCTTTGGTTTATCGTTTTTTTTATCAGGCCTCACATCCGTGACAACACCCGTTTTCTGCTCAACATCTGACATATCAATCTCCTTTGCCAGATTGTTTTTTCATAATAATGAATATTATGCAAGAAATAACGACATTGCGAAATACTAACAACTTCTAGGCAGATAATCCATCCTATGATAAAATATTGAAGTGAAAGGATATCGCTTATGAGTTATCGTGCGCCAGTCGAAGATATGATGGCAAGCCTTGCCGCCCTTGGTATTGAGGCAGAGGATTACAGGCCAATTTTAGAGGAGGCAGGCAAACTGGCCTCTGATGTTCTGGCACCGCTCAACTGGACGGGCGACCAAGAGGGGTTAGCGCTCAAAGACGGCACCCTAACCATGCCCAAAGGTTTTAAGCAGGCCTATGACCAATACCGTGACGGCGGTTGGAACGCTGTACCGTTTCCTGAAAAATGGGGTGGAATGGAACTCCCCTACTCCGTTGCATTTCCTGTCCAAGAAATGTGGCAAGCCGCGAATATGAGCTTTGGCCTTTGCCCGCTGCTCAATCAAGGCGCGGTTGAGGCGCTGATCGCTCATGGCTCTGAACAACTGCAACAGCGTTATCTGGAAAAACTTATCTCGGGTGAGTGGACAGGCACGATGAATTTGACCGAGCCGCAGGCAGGCTCAGATCTCTCTTTGCTTAAAGCCAAGGCCATCCCGCAAGAGGGTAACACGTATAAAATCACAGGGCAGAAAATCTATATCACCTATGGCGAGCATGATCTGACCGACAATATCATTCATCTTGTGCTTGCGCGTCTACCTGATGCGCCTGAGGGCACAAAAGGTATCTCTCTATTTCTTGTGCCGAAAATCCTGCCCAATGGTGAGAAAAATGATCTGGTGTGCGTCTCAACCGAGCATAAGCTTGGCATTCACGCCTCGCCGACCTGCACAATGAGCTTCGGCGATGAAGGCGGCGCGACAGGCTGGCTGATCGGCGAAGAGAATAAAGGCCTTGCCTGTATGTTCACCATGATGAACAACGCAAGATTATCCGTCGGCCTACAAGGCGTTGCCATTTCAGACCGCGCACTTCAGGCCGCAAAGCATTACGCATCGGAACGCAAACAAGGCAAGGACATTGCCACAGGCGAGACGACGGCAATTGAAAATCATCCGGATGTCTATCGCCAGATCACAACCATGCAAGCCCTGACCGAGGCCGGACGGTTACTGGCATACTTTGCCGCACATCAAATGGATCTGGCACATCATGAAGACAGCGCCGAAGCTGCCGCTCTTGTTGCCTTCGCAACTCCTATCGTCAAAGGATTTTGCACGGAAAATTCGATTGAGATCACCTCCGCCGGCGTACAAGTGCATGGCGGCATGGGCTATGTCGAGGAAACAGGCGCAGCGCAGTATCTACGCGACGCACGTATCCTGCCGATCTATGAGGGAACAAACGGTATTCAAGCAATGGATCTGGCGGGTTACAAACTCCGCAAGGATAATGGGGCGACAGCCAAAGCCTTAATCAAAACAATGCGCGGAGAAGCATCCGAAGCATTGCAGAAATCAATCGACCAGCTTGAGCAGGCGACGAACACACTGCTGCAAGCGATTGAAGGAAAAGACATGGAAACACTCGGGCTTACAGCCTTTGATTACATGATGGGCTGGGGCTATGTTGCTGGCGGATGGCTGCTTGAGAAACTTGCGAGTCATTCAGAGGAGAAACAAAAGCTTAGTGTATTTTATCAGCGTTTCATCCTTCCACGTGCATCCGCACATCTGGCGGTTGTCAACGCCTAAACCGCTCGCTTGAGACACCAACGCAAATCCGCGCGCAACTTCTCAGCCGGAGCTGTAAGAGCATCGCTACGGGCAATCAAAATATACGCCAAGCCCTCTTCACCTATTTGCGGCAACACATCAAAAAGAGCCGCACGCAATCTGCGCTTGATCCGGTTCCGGTCATGAGCCTTGCCGAGTTTCTTCGTCACTGTGATTCCGTAACAAGGAGAGCCCACATCATCCGGCATTTCGATCACCTGCAAGATCATCGTACGCGACACCCATTTGCGCAAAGCATTTCGCCCGCGCAGGAAGTCTTCCCGGCGGGTCAAAACATTAAGCTTAGAAATTTGTGACTGTGTGGCCTGCATAATAAAATCGCAGGCGTCAACCTTAAGCGCTTAAGCGCTTGCGGCCCTTGGCACGACGAGCGGCAATAATCTTGCGGCCGTTCTTTGTAGCCATGCGAGAGCGGAAACCGTGGCGGCGCTTACGAACCAGGTTAGATGGTTGGAATGTACGTTTCATAACTCAAAACTCCGTAAAAACTCTAAATTCTTGCTTTCTCTTTTATATGAGATCAGTACACTTACACGAAGCACACCCTATAAGTCAAATTGTTTTAAGAGATTTAAGCGCATTTTATGGATTGGTTTGTCATAGCCCTACTATCAACATTCTTTTCAGCCTCAAAGACTGTTGTAAACCAGCATCTAAAATTACAAGGAATGGGCTTGAATATCTGGCGCTGCTTATTTGCCGGCCTCTTATTCCTACCGGCTCTTCCCTTTATGTATTGGCCAAGTGATATAGAATTTTACATTCTTGTTCTAGTGGACGGGATTATAAATGCCTATGCACTCAGCATTATATTCGACTTGGCTGCAAAAAAGTCAGCACGAGTCTCGTTCATGTACCTTCCTTTTGAGGCACTCGCTATCTTCATAGGATGGTATATTATCCACCCTGAAAACCTTACACATTTTACAAACCAGCCTGTCCAAAGCTGGGGAGCTCTGGCCTGTCTTATCCTGACTATATTGGGCCTGAACAGCATCAAGAACAATCAAGCTGAATGGAACAACCTCAAAATCGTTGCCCCAATCGGCCTGACATTCGGGTTATTTAGCCTTGCCAATCGTTGGGTATTCGACACTCATGACATCCCGCGCCTAGAAGGAAGCCTTACCTTTACCTATCTTTCATTTCTAGTCGCCGTACCGCTGCTCTTACCCGTCTTTATAGCCAACAAGAAACACGCATGGAAAAGTGAGCTCTTAGCCCAACCACTTATCAAAGGCGGATTGCTGACAGGATTATTATCAGGGCTTTTTTATATCTTTTATGTCTGGGCCGTTATGAGCGCCCCCAATCCCGCTTACCCCGGTGTGATTGCCATGACACTTCCTGTTTTGCTCTACATATATAACCGTATAAGGAAAGTTCCCGAACACATCAATCTGTTCGGTCTTGTCCTCCTCTTGCTTGGGGCTGGCGGGCTAAGGCTGTTTAGCGGCTGATTAACCGCTAATAAGCGAGGGTTTTACAAAAAGGGATTGCATCTTTACGGCAAAACCGTACACTTCCTATTAGTGATTTGAAAAACAAAGGATTAAAAAGACATGTATGTCGATAAAAACTGGGTCACAGTAACAGGTGAAGAAAAAGAGGGCTTCATAGAGCAAGTTCACCCGATTGACGGGAAACGCTCAGCGACAATGGAAACCACGCAAGTGGCTTGGCGCACTTTACCTTTCTACGACAATATTGCCCTCATCCGTGTGCATGATGAATCTTGGGATCCTTCCAATCTGTATGTTTACTACCTCGCTCGCGAGGGTCAACTATACCGACTTAACGGCACATCTCCCCCCATTCACGAAGTTAACGAAGTCGCACCTATCCGCATTACCGAAGACAATATTTTGGATTATCTTCGCTTCTTCTGCTTCTTTGTTCGTGGCGAAGAGGGTCCGTTCCTGATTGTTGAAGATATGGACAACCCCTATCTTCCTAAAGGGCTGGAAGACAGCCACCTACGCGGCATCGAAGGCGTCATTCGTCCGGCCACGTATGAAGGCAAGAATGATGATGGTCACTTCCTGTGTGATGCGATTGTATATTATTCTAACGCTTTGTTTTTGGCCAATTTCTCAGTACAGTCCTCAGGCATGATTGAGATGCTCGATGATGACCCTCTCTTGACGGATCTACCCGACAAAGTCGACGCGCCTGTCTCTTAGATGCTATAATGATCGAATGCGATCGGGAAACGTCTTATTCTTAATTTTACTGGCTGTGGCGCTGTTTGCCGCACTTGGTTATGCCGTAACGAGAGCCACAGGCGGTGGGGTGATTGACATCTCGGCTGAGCAATCTGATCTGGACACAGCTAAACAGCAATCCATTCAGGCCAATATCGATGCTGCCCTGTGGAGGCTAAAGCTCGTTAATGGCTGCCGCGACAATGAAATCTCTTATGAAACGCCAAGCGGCGATAACGAAAACCCTGATGCTCCGCTCGATAATTCCTGCCATGTCTATCACCCAGCTGGCGGCGGTGTGCCTTATATCCCACTTGGTGACGGTGATGATGAGGATAGTTTAGATCCATCGACAGTATTACAGCCTGGCGACGATTCTAGTAAGGTTATTACAAATGGTATTGTTTCTGTGCGTTGCAACTCTTGGAATGAAGATATTTGCGTAGCACAAATGCAAATAGGAAGTGGTGGATGGCTGCCGCCTGGTACAGAAGGCTCTCTTAGAGATCTATTTTGTTGGGTAGCAACCAACGAACAAAGCACATCTGGTTCTATATCAAGCCCAGGAACACTAATTGGAACGAGCGATTACACAGTTTACTCAAAAGCTTGGGTTAGTTCTAATGGCTACAGTGGGTCAAGCTTTACAAATATGGGCGGCATTACATATGTTAAAGTAGGAGAGCACCCTTTAGATAGCTCCCTTGATATTTATTACATGGTACATGGCAATTCAGCTCATGGTTACTTCGAGTGTGACTGGATAACAGAATAAACTTAAAATATTTTTTAGTTCAAACCTGCCGCCTGAATACCTGCAGGACCGAGGATCACAATAAACAGTGACGGCAGAAAGAATAAGATCATCGGCACCGTCAGTTTTGGCGGTAAGGCTGCGGCCTTACGCTCGGCTTCGGCCATGCGCTGATCGCGCTGATCTTCTGCCAAAACACGCATTGCGCCTGCAATAGACGTTCCGTATTGCTCAGCCTGAAGCATTGCCATTGCAAAGGCACGCGCAGACGGCGTTCCAACACGCTTGGCAAAGTCCTGATAGGCTTGACGCCTGTCATCCATCATCGAAAGCTCGGCACTTAAAATACCCAACTCTTCTGCCAGAACGGGGCTGTGGCCAGCTACCTCTGAAGCAATCCGGTCAATCGCCTGCTCAATCCCGATCCCGCCCTCAACACAGATCAAAATCATATCTAGCGCATCAGGGAAGCTTAGCGAGATATCCAGCTGGCGCTTGATAACTTGGTTTTTGAGCAGCAAGCCCGGCAAGCCGTATCCGGCCGCAGCAACTCCGCACAAGATCAGCATTGTCACTGCACCATCAAGATCACCCGCCTTTTTGCTCAACACCATCATGGCAAACAAAGCAAACACAACCGGTAGCACACATTTTATAACCAAAAAAGTAATCGGTGCAGCAGGCGAACGATAGCCCGCCAAGATCATCTGTGTGCGCAACTTATCGCCCATCTCACCCGCCAACTTTCTCATTTTAAAAAGGGCTGCCATATTATCCTTGGCTTGTGGCTGGGGCGCTGTCGGCTTGCCCATTTTATCCTTCTGCGCGTCTAGCAGGTTTTTGCGGTGTTTTTGAATACGCGCTCGCAGATGTGCCTTACGTTCCTCGCCACGCATGGCAGGCAAGGCGACGGCGACAAAAGATAACCCAGCCAAAAGCGCGGTGAGCACAACAACAAGCTGGTCTGCATCAAATGGTAAATTCATATCATTATTACACCTTAAAGTTAATCATTGCCTTCATCACAAACACACCGATGCTCATCCATATCGTAGCCCCTGTGACCAGAACCTTGCCTGTCGGATCGGTGAATAGAAGCCCTGTATAGTCCGGATTGACCAGATAGAGCATACCGCCAACAAGGATCGGCAAAGCGCCGATAATCATTGCGGATGTTTTAGCCTCGGAGGATAGTGCTACGATTTTACGCTTCAAGCGGTGGCGTGCACGAATCAGATTGGCAAGATTTTGCAAAGCTTCGGACAGAGAAGAGCCTGTTTGCGCCTGTATCGCAATGCCCGTGGCAAGCATATGCATTTCAGGCAACGGCATACGCTGTGCGGATTTCTCGCAAGCCTCGGCCAGTGGTATACCGACTTTTTGCGATTCATAGATTTGCTGCATCTCATCTTGTAGCGGCCCTGTAAATTCACGTGCAACCATCGCAATGGATTCTGTGACCGGCATTCCTGATTTCAACAACCGCACCATTGCCTCAAGCGCATCTGCAAAATCGCGCAAGAACAGCTTTTGCCTGCGCGCTGCCTTCATCGATAAAAAAAGGCGTGGCAGCCCCAAAGTTGCAATCACCGCAATCAATCCGATAATAAGAGGCGATTGTCCTGCGCCATAGGCAAGCCCTGCCACCAAAACACCAAAGACAGCACTCCGCACCCAAAATCCCTGCACCGACATGGAAAGCCCTGCTTGAGAGAGCTTCAACCGCATGGATTTGCCCTTTTTCTTGGCCGATTCCTGTGTCTCGCCAAGCGCCTTGAGCTTTTTGGCGATATCTTTCTGGCGGACACCCTGTGCCTGCTTGCTTGCCTTCTGATCGGTGAGCACGTCACTTACACCGATCTTTTCCATGACCAGTCTTTTGCGCTTTTCCCGCTCGGCCATAATAGACCACAGCCAGCCAAGCGGTAAAATAAAGGCAAGACAACAAAGCAAAATAATCAGCGTCAGACTCATCCTTGGCCACCTTTCATTTGCGCGTCATCAGAATAAGCCTCTTCCATAGCCTCCATGACCTGCTCATGCATTCCGTATTGGCGTGCCTTATCGAAAAAGCCGGGTCGTAATCCAGTCGAGCGAAGCTTGGTCACCAAATGCCCCTGATCGTCCTCGCCCAGAAACTCCAGCTTAAACAGATCCTGCATAGTAACGACCTCACCCTCCATCCCTGTAATCTCAGAGATATGAGTGACTTTTCGAGAGCCATCGCGCAGGCGCTGCACTTGGATGATAACATTAACCGCCGAGGCAATTTGTTCTCTCACCGCCTTGGCCGGCAGGTTCAACCCGCCCATTGCAATCATATTCTCCATGCGAGAGATCGCTTCTCTCGGGTTATTAGCGTGGACGGTTCCCATAGACCCGTCATGGCCTGTGTTCATGGCTTGGAGCAAGTCAAAAGCCTCGGAACCACGGACCTCACCGACGATAATACGCTCGGGGCGCATTCTAAGGCAGTTTTTTACCAGATCACGCATAGTGATCTCTCCGACACCTTCCAGATTAGGCGGGCGCGTTTCCAGCCGTACCGTGTGCGGCTGTTGCAATTGAAGTTCGGCCGCATCCTCGCAAGTGATGATCCTTTCGCCAGGGTCTATATATCGGGTCAGACAATTCAACATTGTTGTCTTTCCCGAACCGGTCCCCCCGGAGACCAGCACATTGACGCGGCTGCGGCCGATCGCCTGTATCAACTTTGCACAAGCCGGGGTAAGGGAGCCAAAGTCGACAAGGCTGTCTAGTGTTAATTTCTCTTTCTTAAATTTTCGAATAGTCAGGCATGACCCATCAATCGCCAATGGCGGAATAATGACATTAACACGTGATCCGTCCACAAGACGCGCATCACAAATCGGTGAACTTTCATCCACACGGCGGCCAATAGCGGACACAATCCGCTGACAAATCGTTGTTAAATGCTGATTATCACGAAACTTGATGTCCGCACGTTCGATCTTACCATCGACCTCGATATAGGTCGTCTCCGGGCCGTTAATCATAATGTCGGCAATATCATCGCGCTCCAGAAGAGGCTCTAACGGACCAAAGCCCAACATATCATCGACACATTGACGTGCAATTTGTGCAATTTCAGCCGCCGACAGATCAAGCCCCCGAAAACGCACAATCTCTTCCACTGCGCTCAATATATCCTGCGACGCCTCGTCACGTCCCATTTTCGCCAAAGCCTTAAGATCGATCCCATCGCGCAAATCCGTCCAGATTCTTTTACGCGCACGTACCAGACGCATCGCTGTTTTACTGTCTTCTTCGCTCAAACTTTGTGTTTCAGGCAGGGCAGGTTGAGAGACTGGCTTAACCTCTTTCTTTTCCTGAGATATCTGGTCAACACGCTCTTCAACAAAGACATCTTCGACAAGACGTTTCTTCGCCCTTTTCTCTTCACGCGGCGCATTGGCTTTTGTCTGCTCCCGCTCTTTTGTTACAGGAGTCGTTGGCGCCTGTGGCACCGGTTTTGTCTGTTCTTCATTTACGTCCTTGCGACCAAACATAAAACATTATCCCTTTATTTGTTTACCTCAGGCCTGTGCGCCAAGTCCGAGCTTTGCCCAAATCCCACCGGCTTTTCTCTCTGATGCGTCCGCCACTTCGCCATTGAGGAACAAAGCCTTGATTGCCTTGACCGCATCAGTCATTTCAGGGTGTAAAGAAAGCGGCTTAGCGTTCATGTCACGCGCAGCAAAAGCTTTGCCTGAATAGGGCAAAATAATATCCGGCTTTTGACCGACACCTTCGCTAATTTCCTTCAAATTAGCCTCTTGTGCCTTGTTCAAACCTTGCTTGTTTATAATCAGACGGAAGGCATCCATATCACCGCCACGCAGCTCTTTTACTTCACTGCGCAAAGTTCTTGCTACGCGCAAAGCAGTCAAAGATGCATCACTGACCAGCCCGATTTCGCTTGCTCGCTTCACACATAGCGTTTTAATCGGCTCAGGCGCGCCGGAAAGATCAAGTACGACATGAGGAAAATGCGCGAGAAGGTAATCCAGAAGCGCTTCGAAATGCGCCTCGTCAATCGCGCCATTCAGTAATTTTTGTGCACCTGTTGCTGCAACATATAATCTATCCGTCAGCTCGATAACAAGACGGTCAATCGCATCTGTATCTTTGGAAATAGCGGCCTTTACCAATGCATGGAGACTATCCACCGGCTCAAAGCCTAGCGCGACCGGGAAATCCGTCCAACCGCCGGCACAATCGACAAGCACTGTCTTTTGTCCGCTGGCCGCCAAATTCTCAGCGGTCAAATGCGCCAGCGTCGAGGCACCAACCCCGCCTTTGCTGCCGATAAAAGTCAGCAGACGCGAATCTTCTTGTCCCTTCTTCTTAAGCAACACACGCGTTATTGCCATATGCATATCCTCTGCACTTACAGGTGCGACAAGGTAGTCACTCACCCCCATTTCAGTGAGCTTGCGGTATAGCTGAACATCATTTACAGGCCCGACAAGAAGACAATCCGTATGTGGCTCGCAAACAGCGGCCAAAGCCTCAAGCTGCGCCGTCAGTCCGTTATCAATCTTATCGACCTGAATAATCAAAAGATCAGGTGACTTATGGCTTGCGTAATGCGTTGCGGCCTCTTCCAGTCCCGCATCTTGCGCCGCGTAAGTAACACGCCCATAGCGCCAGTCTTCGGCCAAAGTTTCGGCCGTTTTAACAAGTGCGTCACTATGACTAAAGACGTGTAGTTTTGCTGCTGGCAATAACCCTCCACCGAGGCTTAACGCCTTTTTCTTTGTATTTTGTCTCGTCATGATCTTACCCCTAAAATCTTACCCCTGTTTCTTTGATTTAGTCGCTTTCCTGTACCGAGTCCGAGATTGTATAGCCCGGTGCATAGCTAAGCGGATCACCATGACCATCCCGCCCCTCTATGACGTTCGCGGCCCTTTCACCCGAGCTGACACCGCCCAGCCCTGCGCGCCCCATGGCGTAACGCGGATCGGCGATCTGAGCCATGATCTGGCGCTGTAGCGAGCAACCGAGAACATAGTCACGAACATTATGGGTACCCGCATTGCGACCCGGCATGGTCTGGCCGACACATTCCGCTGCTTCGACCAGCTCGGGTGCTGTGATCTCCGCAAGAAGCTGCGGCCTTACCCTTGCCACAGGCAGCTCTTCAATTTCGACATTTGTTATGCCCTCTTGCGCAAGGCGCCATTTTAATGTGGCGATCTTACGTTTATCGCAAAAATGCGGGTCTTTTACAGGATCATAGATAGCCGTCATCTTAAGGCTTGCGCCTGGCTTAGCATGATAATCCGCAGCAAGATGACGCAAACTTTCCCTCGAGGGCAGTAATGTTTCATAAGCTGTCTCGTCCGTCGCTTCGACCACTGCCGCTTTTTGCGAGGCAATCAACGTGTCCTCATATAGAAAGTCACGGCTGCAAGCGCTGCACAAAAGAAGCACCGATAATGTTGTTACTGCAAGTCTCATATTTTTGTCCTTTTTTCTATCTTATTGATCGATCATGTAGCCAAAGCGCTTTTCACTGCGCACCCATTTCGGCAAAGCGACCTTATAGCGCTCACCCAAATTGGCCGTGACGATATCGCGCAAAGGCGCATGATCGTTCGGATTGTTTTCATCGCGGCGTTGCGGCTTGGCGACTGTGAAATCATCCGCTTCTGTCGGATTAATCAAATAAGCCGAGATCATAATCAAAAGCTCACTTTCTTCGCGGCGGAAGCTATCAGAGCGTGAAAGCTCACCGAGCACAGGCGTGTCCTTCAATCCCGGTATCTCATTAAGATTGTGAATCGTACGTGATGAGATCAGTCCAGCAATCATAAGTGAGCCACCGCTTGCCATCTCGACAGATGTTTCCGCACGACGTACATCAAAGCTTGGGAACGGCACGCCCGAGATAACGGTCGATGTATCAGGCGCAACCTCAGAGACCTCGGTCGAGATCGTTAACTCGATGCGCCCCTCATCCTTAACCACAGGACGGAAAGCCAGAACCACACCGAACGGACGGTAATCGAATGTGACACGGTCATCGTTACGATCGGCCACCACAGGAATTTCGCCACCAGCGAGGAAACGTGCATTTTCACCTGATTTGGCGGTTAGATTTGGCTCAGCCAGTGTGTTGACCAGCTCATCCTGCTCAAGCGCAGAAATCATGAAAGAGATAGGATTGAACCCACCTGGATCCCAGATCAACTGGCCAAGGCCGAAAGGCTCTTGCGTCGTCAAACCAAAGACCTGACGCAAAGGGTTATAGCCAAAGCTGTTATTGGTCAGACCCTGAATAGTCGTATTATTATTCAAAGTACCTGATTGGATATCCGTATCGGTTCCCAGCTCGTTTAGAATTTCGCGGGCAATCTCAACAACCTTGACCTTAATCATGACCTGCTGCTCGCCCTTGACATTAAGCATATTCACAAGCTCGTTACCTTCTCCGAGGAAACGGCTCGCCACATCCCGAATACGGGCCGCAACAATACCGTTCGAGACATCGCCTGTAAGCATGATGTCGTCACCGACTGTTTTGGCCTTAACATCTTCTCTGGGAAACAGGCTTTTCAATGTTTTATTGAGGCTATATTCATCGATACTGACATTGACTGTGATATGCGCCATGTTTTCGCCAGCCTCGTCAAACACCAGGATATTCGTGTCGCCAAGGTTTGATCCGACCAGATACAGCTTATTATTTTTCAACGCACCAACCTCTACAATATTCGGGTCAGCCACAACCACCTCTGATGCCGCAGAAGGCAAGGTCAATGTCGTCGCCTTACCGAGAACAAGGCTCTCATAGCGTTTCATTGTTTTAGGTGCTGATTTTTGTGCAGAATTTTTCTGCACAATAGGTGGACACGGATTAGCTGTCTTCTTTGCGCAATCCGCCAAAGCACTTATCGGCGACAGACCCAGCATAAGCGTCAAAAGCGCTGTACCCGCCATATACGTCCATCTTTTATTTTCATGACATAGCTTCATGTCTTACCCCTTTTTGTCTTTCCCGCTCCCCATTGAGCCTTTCACCTCAAGCCCTCCCCCCTCCATATATAGAGAGGGGATATGGGCGGGGAGTTGTTATCTGTATAAAGTCTCGTTTTGCACTCCTTCTTGCGGCCTGATAAGCGCGCGCACTGGTTGCATGTTTATCATAGCCCCCTGATAAACACGTATCTGGCTTTGGTCGCTTGTGCGGTGCTGTGTCTGCTCTAAAATTTTTTGCAATACTGACGACACAGTCATATCCGTGGTCAACTCCGCCGTCTGGTCTTTTGTCGTTTCATCACCGATCTTGCGCAGCACGAGAGAGAGCTCACCCATAGAAGAGGCAAGCGCAAGCGTTTCCGATCCTTTCGAATCCACCTCCAGCGTCACAGTACGTCCGACTTTTGCGCCATCCCCCGGCTCGGACTTCTGATCGACGGCCAGTACCCGTGTATTTTCAAGGACTGTCTGGCTTGCATTACGGCTGACCATTGTAGCGGCGACATCATCGGCACCATTGGCACGTGGCACTCGCACCTGATAGGTCAAAATTACATCAACACGATCACCCGGCGTCACAAAGCCACCAACCGAACTTTCGGCAGAAACGCGGATCGCCATTGCGCGCATTCCCGCTTGTAAGGATGCGGCCAGTAGATTGCCGTCACGCTCTTGAATAAGGGCGCTTTCCACCACCGGCTCACCACTGCGCAAAGGACGCAGCAAACGGCCAAAGTCTTTGGCTTCCGCCATCTCTTCAGCATCCCAGACAACCAGCCCGGAAAACACGGCCTCTTGCGGCCATTCCGCCCAACGCACTGTATTGTCATCAAGGATATCACCAGCCTTCAAGTCCCGGTTTGCAGTCATAACATTGACCATTTTTGTCTCAATATCGGCGGCATTTTTCCCCGGCCCGATCACAGATTGCACGAGCAGAGCCATAACCATGGAAACCAAGACACCGCAACCAAGAACGATTACCAAACGTTTATTCATTTTTCGTACCCCTTGTTATTTTTTGCCTATGCCAAATAGCCCATCAGCAGGAATGCGTGACAAGCGCCAGCTGTGATAGCGACACCATATGGCAAAGCATTTTCTCCGTTTGCCAAAGCCGCAACCCAGCCTTGTTGGTCTGTGTATTTATCTGCGATCGGCTTGATAAGTTGTGGTTTATGTTTTGCCAAAAGCGTGACAAGCGCCAATACTGCTCCTATGAGTGACATTGTCATCAGGAATGCGGGAAGTGCCTGCACCGGCAGCCATAGTGCCAAAGAGGCTGCGAGTTTTGCATCGCCACCGCCCCAGAGCTTTGCAGCAAATAAAACATAGCCAATTGCAAAAACAGCGCCCCCGCTAATGAGATGCGCCCCCCATCCTCCCAAGACAGGTGCGTGCAATAGCCCAAGCATATTTGCCGCCGCCTGAAACAGTAATGCCGCCAAAGCCAAACCGGTAATCGTTAAAGAAATTGTATTCTCAATGCGAAGATGACGAACATCATGATAAGCGCCGTAAGCTGCAAGCGCCAAAGCCACCCATGCAAGTAAATGCAATGTTACAAGAATAATCATAATATAAACCCCGGCTTTTACCCCTTTTGCCAGAACCGCCAATCCTTATAATGGCAGCTCAGGCAAAAGCCCCATGCGAAAGCGTTTGCTTTGCACACAGGGCTTAGCCTCTTTATGTTATGAAGGACGCTTGTTCAGTTCAGTGGACATATCCGTAAATAATGTCGACAGATCAGAACCAAACGTAAAGACGACAACAGAAATGCCAACGGCAATGCCCGCAGCAATTAAACCATATTCAATGGCTGTCGCTCCTTTTTCATCTTTCGTAAATCGTTTTGCGTTTGCTTGTAGAGTTGTGAAAAGTTTCAACATAAGAGAGGTCTCCTTTTTTGTGTTTACCCCGTTAAGGTTTCATGCTCTCTTTTGAATCTGTAATAGATAAGCCTGAACCCCAACCATAATTATAGAATATCAATCTTGAATTAATACGAAGTAAATGATTGAAATAATTACTGTAATGTTATAGACAAATACTTACATTATTTGCTTAAAATTTTACATATAATATATTTATATTTTAGATAGCTTCAAACCACCGCCCTTAGCGCGAGATATGAATATTAGCAAGTTCAGTGCTGATCCGTTCAAAAGCCTGTATCAAATCCGCCTGTGAAGGAGCGTTATAGTAATTGGAGGGCTGCGTTGCACAGCGCTCGTAATAGCCTCTAGTCGTGGCATTCACGCCCGAGGTAAATGTAATTGTATAGACCAGAACCCCCTCTTCACGCAGGCGATTACAGACATCTTCGAAACGCCGATTAAGCTCATTCGTGCCTATACCTTCGGCTACATAATCAAGATAACCGCCATAAGCCCCATAAGAAGGCGGAACGGTATTAATGCCGTCCGTCATCATAAGTACGGCCTTTTGCCATTCCTCATCCTCCCATGCACTCCCCTCACGGAAAGGAAAGCCGGGCGAGAGCACACGGTATCCCCAGACCATGCCCGCATTCCCGTGCGTATAGCCTGATGCATAAAAATCATCGATCTTATCCAGTAATTGCAATCTATCCGATGTCAGGGGCTGTATATAATTGCGGTTACAATCATAATTCGGCCCATAATTATAATTGTACCACGCCGCATTCTCCCGCCAGCTATAATTACTGGAGCGAGAAAAGTCATGACGCCACATATCCCAACGCCATGTGTTATCGGGCGCATCCATTGTATCATCTGGGTTTTCACGGGCAAGGACGCAGCCATGCCACGCATTAAAATCACTCTGGTCAAAATCAAGTACCAGCGGATTGTTTACAAAAGGCGTATCATAGAAAAAGCCGTCCTCATCCAAACCAAGGCCATAAGGGCCGACATTCACTGTGGCGACATAGGGGACAATCCCAATTTTTACCGAGTCCTCATCCGTTGTTCGGTCAAAGAGGATATTAACAAAATTCGCCGCTGCTACGCGCAAAGCCTCAATATTATTATTGCTCGACATAGAACCGGTATTATCAACAACCATGACGACCTCTAAACCGCGCACCTCTCGAATAACCTCGGTTGTACAATAAACAGTAATATCGTCATTTCCCAAAACTCCCATGAAATGGGTAATAACATCCGCCGAAGCCTCTGCCTTTATGACCTCTCCATTCATATCCAGAGACACCGAATGGATCTGCCCCAAATTATCACTAGGATTATGATTGGCTTGAATATATGCATTGAGTAAATCTTCAAGCGCTTGCCTGTCCCCAGTAGATGTGCTGACCGCCAGCGCGGCTGCATCAAGCGCCTGACACAGGCGGTTTTTAACCAGATACGCCTTGGACAAATCAACCGCCATTCCTGCCGACCCGACAATGAGCGGCAGCATAAAACCGAATGTAATTGCAACCGCACCGCTTACACTTAGAAGCCAGCAACAAAATGATTGTCTAAAACGCTCTAGCATGACACCCCCTCCAATTGGAGATATGGCGTTTTACGCCCGCGAAAAAATGCAACTTCTTCGAATTCGAAATCACCAAGGAAAACGCCTGTGAAAAAGGGTGTATAAACATAGCGCGTCGTCACCATTATAACTCCTTCGCCGGCAAGCCCGAGACCCTGTGCATCATCAATAGAGGCCGTATTAGCCATTATCGGCCCCACGGTCTGACGCCAGCATTCATAAGGACTGGCATCACTATCGAAACGCAAACCGGCGATATCGACGCCGAGCAGACTCTCATCATAAGGGTGCAGAGCTAGTCGAGCAGCCGCCACCGCCTGATCTATCTCACCCGTGTTCAGCGTCCGCTCTCGCGTGATAAGGTCCGCCGAAATTTGCGCTGCTGCAACGACCTTTTGATTGAGCACAATCGCGCGCCCCAGATCATAAATCCCGAATGTCAGTGACAATATAAGCGGCAGTAAAAGCGCAGCCTCCACCATTGCCAGACCTTTGTGATCTTGCCACAAATCAAGAAGGCCGCCTTTGGCTATACTCTTCCTTCTAAAAACGGTAAGGCTCATTGCGGATCACTCTCGTTGTTTGCATTGGCATAGAATTTGTCCCATTGGGACTCATTAAGCTACCCAGCTGTAAAGTAACAAAGGGGTAACGGTAAAAGCTACGGATCAAGACGACATCATTTTCGGCACCAGGATCAAAGCCGCCGCCATTAAGGTTGCCGTCAACATCATAATTAGGCGGGAAATTAGGTGTCTCTGTGAAATCCTGATTAGGCAATGTGATAACTTCATAGATAATATCGCCGCACGGGATCAAAGCGTCCACATGACCGCATAAGGCATCGCGAAAAGCAACCTCAGGATCACCCGCATCTTGAACCTGCCCCGTGCGGATCATGCGTGCAGCATCCGAAGTTCCGCCCTCCAATAGGGATGCCGCACCAAAGGCAAGCCCCAACTCCAGAAGTCCGACCATCAGAATAGTGAATGGTAGCCCGACAAGAGCAAACTCAACGGCCGTGACCGCGGAACGCTTAGCTACAAAGCTTTTCACTTGATTGTTTATTTTTTTGATTACCACCTTATGCATATACCCCAAATGCTGTTACCCCTTACCTCAACGGCAAAAGTCACATCCCGACACACGCACACACATATATTGCCAATCAAGGCCAGAAAGCCGCCCAATCAAGACGGCTTGCCTGACACAAGAAAAAGGAGGCCCCCACCTCCTTACACAATCATAATATTATGAAAATGTTAAGGATTTGTATTTTATGCTTAGACTTAACAATAGATATGAATTAAATTTTATGGATATTATTTATAATTTTTTTGAATAATTTACTTGACAATATACAGCCGGAGCTGTATTAATATGTTAAATTAAATTTAGGAGCAAGAGGAATGACGGGCACATACACATATAGAAATCTAGATGAAGATTTTTTGAAATCTATATTTCCAGAGAGCACAGAGACAAAACTGGACATTGTTAGAGATTTTGCAATAAACGGCGCGCGCACTGGCATAGGTGTCGGTGCCATTGCAGGCGGCCTCATGGGCTATGCCGGATCCATACTTGGTGGAGGCGGCATTGGCCTGTCGATCGGATTGGCGCTAACAACAGCGGCAGCTATTACAGGTGTACCAGCAATAGCTACTGCAGCTTTATTTGCCACGGTCGGACTGGCTGCGGGCTATTTCTTAAAAGGCATTGCCGTATCAACTTTAGGCGTGGCTGGCACGGCCATAGGAGGCGCAATCGGCTTCACAGCGGGAGGAGCAGTAGGAGGTGTATGCGCATTGTACAAAGCTGGCGAAGACGTAGCTGAAAGCCTCGCAAGAAGCATGAGCCCAGCACCAAGCCCGACCTAAAGCGCTTGCGATCCAGTCTCTCCAGTGCGAATACGGATAGCTTGCTCGAGGGTATAGACAAATATCTTGCCGTCGCCGATGCGGCCTGTCTCGGCAGATGACTGGATAGCGTTAATTACTTTATCCAGTTTTTCGTCCTCAACGGCTACTTCGATTTTCACTTTTGGCAAAAAGCTCGAAGCCACTTCACCGCCACGATTAAGTTGGGCGTGGCCTTTTTGTTTTCCAAAGCCTTTGACATCCGTGACAGTCATACCGTCAACGCCTATATTTGTTAGCGCTTCACGTACATCTTCGAGTTTAAACGGTTTAATTACAGCCATAATCAGTTTCATTGCGTCTTGCTCCTGATAAAAATCAAATAATTGCTATCCCTATTAAGATATGATCCTATTTGATTACCAAAACAAGAGGCACGATAAGCATGAGCGAAAAAAAATCAGATATTATTTATGACTGTGTTGTCGTCGGCGCAGGCCTTGCCGGCCTCAGCCAATCCCTGCTTCTTGCAAAACACGGATTCAAAACCCTTTGTCTGGACGCCATTCCAAAAGACAAGGCGCTTAGCCCAGCTTATGACGGCCGCACGACCGCCCTGTCTTATGGCTCAAAACAATTAATGGAAGCCTGTGGCCTTTGGGAGGATATAAAGCCATTTGCCTGCCCCATTAAAGATATCCATATCAAGGACGGCCCGACACCAACACTGCTACAATTCCTCTCAGATGACGTAGAGGGTGAGTCCTTTGGCTGGATCGTGGACAATCAGCTCTTACGGAACGAGCTCTACAGAGCGGCTTTTGCCCAAGATGGCCTTAACCTCTTGTCAGGAGAAATCGCCAAAGATTTTCATTTCGAAGACACATACATACACATACATACAAGCAATAAAGCAAGCTTTAAGGGGCGCATCCTGATCGGCGCTGATGGACGCCAATCCGCTGTCCGCAAAGCTTTGAACATCCCTGTAAAAGCATGGGAATATGGCCAAACAGCATTGGTTTTTATTGCCTATCACACACGCCCGCACAACAACATTGCTGTCGAGCATTTTCGTGACCAAGGCCCTTTCGCCGTCCTACCTATGACCGACAGTGACGAGACACAGGCTGACGGCCAGCCGCTTTATCGCTCTTCCGTTGTCTGGAGCGAACATGACGGCCCGAGCTTCGCCGATGCGGATGAGCAAACGTTTCTTACTGCGGTAAATACACGCTTCGGCGATTATTTTGGCCAAGTCCTCAAGACGGGGCCAAGGGCTCGCTATCCTTTACGCTATCAACACGCGAAGTCTTACACAGGCCATCGTACGGCCTTAATCGCAGAAGCAGCGCACGCGATGCACCCCATCGCGGGGCAGGGTCTAAATATGTCCCTACGCGATGTTGCGGCACTCACCGAATTGCTTGTGGAGGCTAAAGATCAGGGCAAAGACATCGGAAGGCCCGAGCTTTTACAGCGCTATGAACGCTGGCGCAAACCTGATAACCGCGCCATGGGCATCGCAACAGACAGCCTCAACCGTCTATTTTCAAACTCGACTCCTGGAATAAGGTTCATACGCAATATCGGATTAGAAGTCGTGCGCTTAACGCCCCCCGCCAAAGGGTTCTTTATGAAACAGGCTATGGGCAAACTGGGACGGCTACCCAAACTTATCCGTGGCGAGAAACTACACGGCTAACAACCGTCCGGTTCGAGCGACTACTCATAACCATACACCCCGTCCAGGGGACGTGTATCACGGTCTTTAAACTTCGTAATCTCGAGTGAAAAGCCTTGTGGCAATTCCAGATCCATCTTTGTGCTCATAACAAATGGTATGGTTTTAGAAAACGCCTCGACAACAGACGGATCAAAAGGGTCGTCATTGACCAGCACTTGCTTCAAGATAACACGCCCTTGTTCATTGCGACCATAGCCACATTCATAAAGCTGCAATGTTTCATCCCCGAAAGCGTTGCGTTTACTGACATAAATGGTCGAGCTATCCGCACCTTCGACGGCGACCAAGATATCGCCCGTTGAAGGGTACTGTAAATTACGCTCGATAAACGCCTTGCAGACTCCGTAGCGCCATGTCCCTTTCGGAACCTCGAAAAAACCGGGCAAGAAAATGAAGCCAAGAATGATTGCCGTTGTCACAGCGCCAACAATGATTTGAGTTTGTCGATCCGTTTTAAGCGCCTGTAAAAAGCCTTCACTTTTTTTCTTTATCTGTGCGGCGGGCTTCATGATTTATGCCTCTTTTTCGCCATAACCTTCGGATTTCATAACCATCGAGACCAATTCTTCGACGATTTCCTCGATCACGACGGAACTGGCACTTGCCATCGTTTCACCCTTTTCAGCCTTCATAAAGACACGGCGTTTGATTTCCGCGCGGGCTGATCCACCCGGGAAATTCGCAGCCAGAATACGGCGCGCCCTTGCCGCTCCAAGACGGGTGTATAAACGATTTCTAATCGAGACATCTTCAGCCGATGTCGAGAGCGCCCACAGCTCTATCGGGCCTAATGTATTTATTAAATGCTGTTCATAGCGGCCATCTTTACTGCCCATTACAAACAGAGCCGGCGCACCACTGGAACGAGGTCCCGTTAGCTGATAACGGATAACATTACGTGCTGTATTGGACAGTCCGAAACGCTCTTGCGCCTTATCGACGGCAGTGTCTGAAATAGCAGTTCCCAAAATCCAGACACCTGTCGCAAGATCAACCATGTTATCGTCAAAGTCTTCAAGCAACTGCGAAGATAACAAAATTTGAACACCGCGCTTTCTGCCCTCACGTACATCTCGGATAATTTGCCCACGTACGGATTTAGACGCGCTCGTTCTGTGAAACTCGTCATAGCAGAGACGTTTTGGCGTTTCCTCAAGCTCTTGTAAGCGTTGCTCATGATAAGAGCGGTATTGCTCGGGAATAAATTCAAGCGCCTCACGCGCCATCCACCAACTGCGGACCAAAGCATGGCGTGCAAGCATATACATCACAGCCGTTTGCCGATCAGCCGTATCATCCCCTTGAGGTGCAACATCCATAAGGTCAAGCGCACATACACGAGCGCCTGCAATCTCAAACTTTGTCACAGCTGACAAGATCGGAAACTCTCTAACAGCAGAGGTAATCATACGCTCAAAGGCATTGATAACGCTCTCGGCCGATGACCCGATAGAGGTTTCCTCAAGTAAGCCTCTGATCTGAGGGCGGCGCGCCGCCGTAATCGCATCGCCAAGAACAGGCACAGCATGGCGCTGAGCAAGATTAGCCAGATGATATTCGCCCCGCTCAAAGAACTTATCGACCACATCCCACCAATAAGGATCAGCCGGCAAATGAATGTTGTATGTCTTCAAGGCTTCATCAATTTCTTCGTCAATGCGCGGCAAATAAGGCCTCGGCTCAGCGCTTGCCTCGTTATCATTGCGCCAACGATACATCTCATCAACGACCATACCCGCAAGCTGCTGTATGCCGTCATAGGCCTCGCCCTTTCCGGGAGGCGTACACAGCAACGTCAAAAGCTCGATCAAATAGGCGCGTTCATCCAGCAGCGGTGCACGGCAACCAAGCTGTGTATCAAAAGGGTTGATCGCATATTTTTGATCCATTTGCAGACGGTAATACGCCGCCTCATGACGACGATCATGCGGCAAGGCCTCGCGGATCAGTGAAATCAGCCCTGAAGAAGACGGCCCGATATCGATCACCGCGACATAAGGCAGCTTGCTCAACCCCGCATTTAAACACGTCCCAAGATTAAGGGTGTTCAGCAATACCGACTTACCGGCACCGGGCTGCGCAAAGATCAAATCAACCCATGT
>CAXGMH010000032.1:0-21512 GCA_964010795.1 uncultured Alphaproteobacteria bacterium | reverse complement strand
GAAGAGATTTTTGAACAAATCGCAAAATTTGCCGGTTACGGTTTTAATAAATCGCACGCTGCTGCCTATGCCCAGATTGCCTATCAAACAGCATGGCTAAAAGCTAATTACCCCGTGGAATTCATGGCCGCCTCGATGACGCTGGATAAAGGAAATACAGAGAAACTGGCTATTTTCAAACAAGAAATCGACCGGATGGATCTTACACTCCTTGGGCCGGATGTGAATGCTTCGGGGCCGGATTTTCAAGTTGAGGAGGGCGCTATACGTTATGCTTTATCAGCCCTTAAAGGGGTTGGTACAGCGGCGATGGAGGGGCTGACCCAAATACGCGCCGAAAGTGGGGCATTCAAAGATATTTATGATTTTGTCGAGCGCGTAGACACACTGAACAAAAAGCAGATTGAAATGCTTGCCTGTAGCGGTGCTTTAGAGGGGCTGCTATCTAATCGCCGTGTTGCATATGAAGCGGCAGAGATGCTGATGCGTCATGCGCAAAATGTACAGGCAGAAAAGGCATCTGGGCAGGATTCTCTGTTTGGCGGCAGTTCGGATTCAGCTGTAGCTCTGGCTAAGCCGCCATTGCCGACGGGCAAGGACTGGGATCATCTTGATCGTCTGTCCAATGAATTTTCAGCAGTAGGCTTTTTCCTGTCGGCGCATCCTTTGGACGGGCTTGAGGTACAGCTTGACCGTTTGCACGTTGTCTCTTCGGTTAATCTGGAGGAAAAGCTTCAAACACAATCGGCCGCACGTGTTCAGATGGCCGGCATTTTGCTTAAGAAGCAAGAGAAAATCTCCGCACGTTCAGGTAAGAAATATGCTTTCTTGCAGGTGTCTGACACAGGCGGTGTTTTTGAGATTATGGTCTTTAGCGAAACATTGGCGCAGGCACGCGATATCCTCGTAGAGGGGCATTCGCTCTTGCTGACTGTTGATGCCGAGATCAAGGACGATCAGCTCAGACTTGTCGGTCAGATGGTGATGGATTTGGATAGTGCGTTGTCGCAAAGTATCCAAACCTGCGAGATCAGGTTGACTTCTATGGAAGAGTTTAATGAGCTTAAGACAATATTAGAGCCCGAGCAGGGAAAGGGGCCTGCGCTCCTATATCTAATTATTCCGGCGGGAGATGGGCGGTTCGGTAAGATAAGGATGCCGGGTCGCTGGAATTTTAGTGGAGCGATCAGACGTGCTGTGCAAAATGTAGAAGCCGTTGAGGCGATAATAGATATATAGACTTCTTTTTTCGAAAAGATTGTAATTTTAAACAAGATTGGTTACGTCTTAATCATGCATAAGATATATGAAGCTTGGACAATAGATGAACAGGACTTTCCGGGGCAGGGATCGCCCGAGGATAAGTTGAGCTTTTTTGCGCGTTATGCGCATCTTGCGCCGTCTTCATATAATACACAGCCATGGCAGTTTATTCTTAATGATAATAGCCTGCGTCTCAAAATGGATCGGCGGTTTGGTCTGTCGGTGATTGATCCTGAAGACCGTCAAATGATGATTAGTGTCGCTGCTTGTTTGTTTATTCTTGAGCTTTCTGCGGCTTATTACGGTTATACGCTTGATATCGAGTTGTTTCCGAATGGTGAACATACAGATACATTAGCAATGATACGACTCGAGGGTGTGTGCGATCCTGAAGAGCAGACAAAGCAGCTTTTTAAAGGCATCACAAAAAGACAGGTTAACCGTTATGCCTATCAGCCCGGACCGTTGGCAGAGGATGATTTAGCCGCGTTAAAAAAGGCGGCAGCACAAGAGGGCGCCTGGCTGCATATTTGTACGCCGACACAGCGTAAAACCTTACTTTCCATGATCTTGGAGGCTGACCAAATTCAGAACACAAACAAGCATTTCCGTCGTGAAATTGCATCATGGTTACATGTGAGCCGACTCATATCCGGTGACGGGATGCCGCAATCCTATTTAAGCACCGATGACATCATTCGTGATAACGCCCCTCTGGCTGTACGCCGTTATGTTATTGACGGCAATCGTGCCGCCAGTGATTCCGAGATGGATCGTGGTTGCCCTGTTTTAGCGGTGCTAGGCTCTGTTTCAGGATCTTCGGATAACAGGATTAAGGCAGGCCGTGCTTATATGCGTGTCTTGCTGACCGCTGAGGCACGCGGAATTGCGTCCTCAACGTTAAACCAGCCCTGTCAGGTTCCAGAAACACGTCTCAAGATTTATGATGAGCTTGGGTTACAAGGGCGTGCTCAGATGGTCTTGCGTCTGGGTTATCCTAAGCACAAGCCGACTCAGGCGCCACGCCGTCCGTTTGACAGCGTTTTGATGCAAGAAGCCGATATCCCCAAAATGCCGACGGCATTGACGATTGAGACGATGGCTAATCAGTCGGGTATTACGAATTGGATGAAAGATATCGGAAAATCTTTCAAGGGTCTGTTTGCTAAGAAGCCCAAAGGCTGATTTTTTCCTTGCATTCGGCGCGCAGCGCCCGTATAAAGCCGCTATTACACATGTAAGGGTGCGCAAAAGTTTGCTTTTATCGCTTCCGGTGTATGGCAGGTGTCATATCACTCCCTTACAGAGGCTAAACTGGATAAAGAAAGGAAAATCATATGTCTATGCCTGAAGTCTCTATGCGCCAACTCCTCGAAGCAGGCGTGCATTTTGGTCACAATACACGTCGTTGGAACCCTAAGATGAAGCCATTTATCTTTGGTGTTCGTAACAATGTACACATCATTGATTTGCAACAAACTGTTCCAATGCTTGAGACAGCCTTGCAATCTATCCGTGATATCGCTGCTAAGGGCGGCCGCGTTCTTTTTGTCGGTACAAAAAGACAGGCGCGTGATAAAATCGCGGAAGCTGCTGCTCGTTGCGGTCAGTACTACGTGAACTACCGCTGGTTGGGTGGTATGCTTACAAACTGGAATACAATCTCTAAATCTATCGCGCGTTTGCGTGAGCTTGAGACATTGTTGTCAAAGGAAGATACTGGTCTGACAAAGAAAGAAGATCTCATGCTTTCTCGTGAGCGTGACAAGCTTCAACTTTCTATCGGCGGTATCAAAGATATGGGCGGCCAGCCGGATGCAATTTTCATCGTTGATGTAACAAAAGAAGATATCGCGGTTAAAGAAGCAAACAAGCTCGGTATTCCTGTGTTCGCAATTCTTGACAGTAACGCAGACCCAGTTGATGTTGACTTCCCAGTTCCTGGTAATGATGACGCTTTGCGCGCTATCGACCTTTACTGTGATCTTTTCGCAGACGCAATTCTTGACGGTGTTGCGGCTGATCTCGCGGCAAGTGGAAGTGATGTCGGAGCATCTGAAGTCGCTCCTACGGAGAACCTTCCTGCTGATGAGGCTGTGGCGGCAGAGGACAGCAAGTCCGACGACGCAAAAGAAGGCAAAGAAGAGCCGAAGACAGCAACTGCTTAAGCTCATCTTGTTTTTTAAGATAAAAACTTAACACAGTTTAATTAAACACATATAGGAGAATACTCGATATGACTATTTCTGCATCAACAGTAAAAGAGCTTCGCGAGATGACCGGAGCCGGCATGATGGACTGTAAGAAGGCATTGTCTGAAACTAATGGTGATCTGGACGCTGCCGTTGACTGGCTGCGTAAGAAGGGTCTTTCCAAAGCAGCGAAGAAGGCTTCTCGTGCTGCTGCTGAAGGTCTTGTCTCTCTTGCAACGTCCGCTGATAATACAACTGGTGTTGCGGTTGAGATCAATGCTGAGACAGACTTTGTTGGCCGTAACAAAGACTTCCAACAGTTTGTTGAGAAAGTAACTCAGATTGCGATTGACCACACAGATGTTGAATCTTTAGCTGCGGCTGATTTCGGTGGCAAAAACATTTCAGAGAGCTTGACTGACCTTATTGCCAAAATCGGTGAGAATATGGCTCTTCGTCGCATGGCTGCTTTGAGTGTCGATCAGGGCGCTGTTTGTTCATACGTACACAATGCAGTTGTTGATAATATGGGCCGTATCGGGGTTTTGGTTGCTTTGGAATCAGAGGCAGATCAAGACACGCTTCAAGCACTGGGCAAGCAAATTGCAATGCACGTTGCTGCGGTTAATCCACAATTCCTTAATGTTGATAGCGTAGATGCTGATGCTCTTGAGCGTGAGCGTCAGGTTCTTTCCGAGCAGGCGCGCGCTTCTGGCAAGCCAGAGGAAATTATCGGTAAAATGGTTGAAGGCCGTTTGCGTAAATATTACGAGGAAGTTGTTCTTCTTGAGCAGGTCTTCGTTATGGACGGTGAGACCAAGATCAAGGACGTTATTGCTAATGCTGCAAAAGAATCCGGTAAGCCGATCACATTGACTGGTTTTGTTCGTTTCAACCTTGGTGAAGGTGTTGAAAAAGAAGAAACAGATTTCGCAGCGGAAGTGGCAGCTGCTGTAAACGGTTAATAGCTTAAAGTTACCGACAGTTTAAAATGAATGATAGGCCGGGTTGTCTTGCAATCCGGCTTTTTTTACGATAGGCATAATGCAAAAATAATGACAATCTGAGTGCGACGTGCTCATATTATGGGAGTACTACAATGGGACTGGCTGTTCAAAAACAGGATAACTCTGCTCTGAGTATGGAGGATCAATTGCCTTATAAACGTGTCTTACTAAAAATGTCCGGTGAAGTGCTGATGGGCAGTCGCGACTATGGCCTCGATCCTGAAACGGTTGCGCGCGTTGCTCGAGACGTTAAGCAAGCCATCGATCTTGGTGTTCAGGTTTGTATCGTTGTGGGTGCAGGGAATATTTTCCGAGGTGTCTCGGGCGCTGCTTCTGGTATGGATAGAACCACGGCAGACCATATGGGAATGCTTGGTATCGTAATCAATGCATTGGCGATGCAAAACGCCCTGGAAGAAATCGGTGTTGATACACGTGTACAATCCGCCATCCGCATGGATGAGATATGCGAGCCGTATATCCGTCGCAAGGCTATTCGTCACATGGATAAGGGGCGTGTTGTTATTTTTGCCGCTGGTACCGGAAACCCTTATTTTACATCGGATACGGCAGCGGCTCTTCGCGCATCGGAGATGAACTGTGATGTTATCATGAAGGGCACGAAAGTCGACGGTGTTTATGACAGCGACCCACAGACGAACCCAGACGCGCAGAAATTTGACCAAATTAGCTATATGGATGTTTTAACCAAAGATTTGCGCGTAATGGATGCGACCGCTGTTTCATTGGCAAGAGAAAACGATATCCCTATTCTTGTGTTTTCAATCAAAGAAGAGGGCGGTATTGCCAAAGCTGTCCAAGGTCAGGGCGATTTCACAATTGTCACAGCATCATAAATTATAACCTTTAGGAGTTGGATAAATGAGTTACGATAAAGCTGATATGGAACGCCGCATGAAAGGTGCGGTCGACAACCTTCACAAAGAATTTTCAGGCCTGCGTACGGGGCGCGCTTCAAGCTCTATGCTTGAAGGTGTGCAAGTGGATGTTTATGGCTCAAAAATGCCTTTGATTCAGGTCGGAAACGTCTCTGTGCCCGAGCCCCGTATGCTCACGGTCACAGTATGGGACGGTAGTAATGTTGCCGCAGTTGAAAAGGCTATTCGTAATGCCGGGCTGGGCCTTAATCCTATGTCCGAAGGTTCTATGATCCGTGTCCCTGTGCCGGATCTTTCCGAAGAACGCCGTGCCGAGCTGGTTAAAGTTGCCGGTAAATATGCGGAAAACGCTCGTGTTTCTATTCGTAATGTTCGCAAGGACATGATGGACGGCGTTAAAAAGATGGAAAAAGACAAGGAAGTCTCAGAGGACGAAGCGAAGCGTTTGAGCGACGAAGTGCAGAAAGTCACAGACTCCCATATTGAGCAAGTCGATCAGATGCTTGGTGAAAAAGAAAAAGATATCATGCAGGTATAATATCTGTCTGCTGCTTGTCTTCGCTTTTGAAGTGATGCCGACATAACGTATTAAAGAAAAGATTATAGTAGTTTATATGAGCGAGATCGCACCCCCTCAACACGTCGCGATTATAATGGACGGTAATGGCCGTTGGGCGACTTCTCGTGCGATGCCGCGTAAATTGGGACACCGCGCTGGCGTTGAGGCTGCCAAAAAGGTTGTTAAGGCTGCAGAGGCGCAGGGTGTCCGTTATCTTACATTGTTTGGCTTTTCAACTGAGAACTGGGAGCGTCCGCAAGAAGAAGTGACCGAGCTGATGAGCTTGCTTAAGCTTTATCTTAAGGCGGAAACAGCGGAGCTTCATAAGAATAATGTGCGTATTCGTATGATCGGTTTTCGCGAGCATATTGCGCCTGATATTCTAGAGCTTATTAATCATGCCGAGGCTCTCACAAGAGATAATGACGGTTTACAGCTTTCTGTGGCGTTTAATTATGGCGGTCGGCAAGATATCATGCAGGCTGTGAAGTCCGTTGCAAAAGATATGATGACAGGTCAGCTCAGTGAGGATGCTCTGGATCAGGATTTGTTTGGCACTTATTTGCTCACACGTGATTTGCCTGCACCGGATTTATTGATCCGTAGTAGCGGAGAGCAAAGAATTAGTAACTTCTTGCTGTGGCAATGTGCCTATTCTGAAATGGTTTTTGTCGATAAATATTGGCCTGATTTTGACGGTGGTGCACTAGAGCAGGCTATAGCCGAATATCAGGGGCGTGAGCGCCGATTTGGTCAAGTCAGTTCACAAATAAAACATAAAAACAAATCATGACGTTACCCGAGTTTTTCAGAAAAGAACTTACTCTACGCATCCTTTCTGCTGCTATTTTGATGCCTTTTGTGGCTGTGATGGTGTGGCTAGGCGGTTGGTTTTATTCAATATCTGTAATTGTTTTTACGGCTCTTATTTACGCCGAGTGGATTGGTATGGTGCGCCGTAAAAAAGGGCAGGCTGTATGGCTCATTTTTTGTGGCGGCTTGTACTTTTTACCGTTTCTTTTCGGGATGCTGTATTTAAGGCTGCTTGAACAAAATGGCATTTGGTTGTTGTTAATCATGATGGCAGCGGTGTGGAGCTCGGATATCTTCGCTTATTTCACTGGTAAAGCGCTAAAAGGTCCTAAAATCGTTCCACTTATTTCTCCGAACAAGACATGGGCCGGATTTATTGCAGCGCTGCTTTTTCCTGCATTCTTGTGTGCTGGATTATTGCCCCTGATAGATATAGGGGTGGCCTATGCTGCCATGGCAGGTTTTCTTGTGGGGCTAGCCTGCCAGCTTGGCGACTTTCTTGTTTCAATAATAAAGCGCTATGTTGGCGTTAAGGACACAGGAACAATGGTTCCCGGACATGGCGGTTTGCTCGACCGAATGGATTCACTGGTGCTCGCCGTGCCTGTATTTGCTTTGTTAATAGAAATGGTTCGGTAAGATGGGCGTAAGATCAGTTACAATTTTAGGCGCAACAGGCTCTATCGGGCGAAGTACTATCGATGTTATAGCTGCGCATCCGGATCGTTTTAAGGTGAAGGCTTTGACTGCGCATTCTTCTGTTGAAACCATGAGCCAGATGATTATACAGCATAAACCCGAAGCTGTTTGTATGGTCGATAGCAAGGCCGCGACCAAGATACGAGACCTGTTTCCCGAGCTTACTGTTTATGATGGGGCGCAGGGGCTTATGGATGTTTTAGACCATGAAGCTGACCTCGTTATGGCGGCAATTGTTGGAATGGTTGGCTTGCGCCCGACGATGAAGGCTATAGAGCAGGGGCGTATTGTGGCTTTTGCATCAAAGGAATGTTTGATCGGGGCTGGCCAGATTATGATGGATGCGGTTGAGAAGAACGGCACGACTTTTTTGCCGGTCGATAGCGAGCATAATGCTATTTTCCAGGTCTTTGACTCCCGTCGTAAAAGTTCTATCGAACGCTTGATATTAACTGCCTCCGGCGGGCCGTTCAGGACGCGAGATGTGGAAACTCTTGCCGAGGTGACACCAGAAGAAGCGATAAAACATCCGAACTGGTCAATGGGCGCTAAGATATCGGTTGATAGTGCGACCCTTATGAACAAAGGGCTTGAGGTGATCGAGGCCTGTTATCTTTTTGATATGCCTCATGATAAGGTTGATGTGGTTGTTCATCCGCAGTCAATCATCCATTCTATGGTTGAATATAATGACGGTTCTGTGTTGTCTCAGATGGGTGCACCGGATATGCGTACGCCGATCAGTTATTGTCTCGGCTACCCCAAGCGTGTTGCAACCCCGGGGGAGCGCTTATCTATTATGGATATGCCCAACTTAGAATTCGAGCCTGTGAATGCAGATCGCTTTCCTTCCCTTAACCTTGCATATCATTCGCTGAAAGTGGGGCCGTCTGCCTGTCTCGCCTATAACACAGTAAATGAGATTATGGTTGATCTGTTTCTGAAAAAGAGATTGCGTTTCACTGATATCGTCTCGCAGACTGAGCGATTTCTATCTTCCTTTGAGTGCCCTGATTTGCGCAATCTGGATGATGTCATCGCGTGTGACGAGGCCATACGGGCACAATTCTTGCAAAAATAGATTTTGCTGCGGCGTGTAATGACCTATATAGTAATTATTGAAGGTGTGAATTAAAGGATTTCCATTATGTTTGATTTGTTTTCTATGGCTTGGGACAGCTTTTTTGTCTTTGCTCTCTCTCTGATCGTTGTACTTAGTATTCTCGTTTTTATCCATGAATGGGGACATTACATCATCGCCAAGGCTTGTGGCGTAAAAGTGACTACTTTCTCTATTGGCTTTGGTAAAGAGCTTTTTGGTTTCACGGATAAAAGCGGTACGCGCTGGAAAATCTCTCTGTTGCCTCTGGGAGGGTATGTGCAAATGTTCGGTGATGCGGATCCGGCGAGCGCTAAGGAAGATGAAAGCGTCAAACAGATGAGCGAGGCAGAAAAAAAAGTTGCTTTTGCGCATAAGAAGCTCTGGCAAAAAGCGGCTGTGGTTTTTGCAGGCCCTGCGATTAACTTCATTTTTGCGATAGTCCTGCTCTTCGGACTGTATAGCTTTGTTGGTCAGCCTGTTACACCGCCCGTTGCCTCCGCTGTGATTGAAGGGAGTGCCGCCGATGAATTTGGTATACAGCCCTATGACCGTATTACACGAATTAACAATGTCTCTGTGCAGCGTTTTGAGGATATACAAAGAGAGATTATGATCGCTCTAGACAATCCTGTTCGTATTACACTTGAGCGTGAGGGAGAAGAAGTCGTTATCAATGGCGTTGCCCCGCGCAAAGAGACATTCGAGGATCGTTTCGGCTTCCAGCAATCGCGCGGAATGCTGGGCATTTTGGGGCCTCGTTCTGCGATTGTGCTTGAGCAAATCACGCAAATTGACGGAGCTGTCGTTGACAGTGTTGCCGATGTTCAGGAGGCACTTATCTCTAAAATGGGACAAAGAGTGACTGTGACGATTCACTCAGGCGATGCGCAAAAGACATTTATTGTTTCTCCTCGTGCCGAGCACAATGAAGCGCTTCTTTCTGGTGATGCACAGGCAGATAAAGAAGTGAAGGCGAAACTCTGGCTCTATGGCAAGGATACTATGCAAGTCTTTCAAACGCATGATCCTGTCTCCGCTTTTGTTGCGAGTCTTAATGAGACGGGCTCGATCGTTATGAACACTTTTGAAGCGCTCGGCCAGATTGTGACAGGCTCTCGTTCTGCGCAAGAGCTTGGTGGTCTTGTTCGAATCGGAGCAATCGCCGGTGATGCTGCGCAGGCAGGTATTATTGCGTTGATTACCTTTACAGCACTTTTGTCGATTAATCTCGGTTTGATTAATTTATTCCCGATTCCTGTTCTTGATGGTGGGCATTTGCTGTTTTATGCGATTGAGGCCGTGAAAGGCTCTCCACTCTCTGAAGCGGCGCAAGATATGGCGTATAAGGCGGGTTTCGCGTTCATAATCGGGCTTATGGTCTTTGTAAATATCAACGACATTGTTCAGATTGTTCTCTAGTCAGCAATCTGAATCATGGGGAAAGGGGCAAAAAGAGAGAAAAATCTCTCTTGCACTTGTTGCCCAATGATTTACTCTGTGGCGCATGAAACGTATTTTAATGACAGCAGTGGCAGCTTTTGCCCTTTGTTTTGCAAGCATTTTGCCTCAATCGGCGGATGCGCAAAGGTTCTTTTGGGAAGATGATAATCAAGGTTCGGTGATCGAGCGCATTGCTATCTCTGGCAATCAGCGCATCGAACAGGCAACAATTGAGTCTTATCTGGACATTAAACCCGGCGACAGAGCTAGTGAGCAGGCTATTTCTCGCTCGGTTCGAGCGCTTTATGCGACGGGTCTTTTTGCAGATGTTGAGATTGTGGCTGATGATCGTGTGCTCAGAGTGGACGTCTCTGAGAACCCTGTTATTAACGAGATCGCATTTGAAGGTAACCGTAAGCTCGAAGACAGCGAGCTTTTGGCTGAAATATCTCTGCGTCCGCGTACGGTTTTAACGCGTAGCAAGGTACAGGATAATCTGGATCGTTTGAACACATTGTATCGTCGTTCGGGCCGTTTTTCTGCAACAATTGAGCCGAAGGTTATCCGTCGTGACCAAAACCGCGTTGATCTTGTCTTTGAAATTGAAGAAGGCGAAGTAACGAAGGTTAAGGATATTCAAATCGTTGGAAATGAGAATTACAGCGATGCTGTCTTGAAGGCTGAAATGGCGACAAGAGAAAAACGCTGGTATCGTTTCTTAAGCAGTAATGATCGCTATGATCCTGATCGTATGCAGTTTGACCAAGAGCTTTTGCGTCGTTTCTACCTTAATCAAGGCTATGTTGACTTTCAGGTGAAATCAGCTGTGGCTGAGTTGTCTCAGGATAAAGAGTACTTCTTTTTGACATTCACTGTAGAAGAAGGCGAGCGCTATAAAGTTGGCTCCATGACGATCGATTCCGAATTGGTCGCTTTTGATGTCGAGCAACTTTATCCGTCAATTACTTTGAAAACTGGTGAGTGGTATTCTGCAAACGAGCTGAAGAAAACGACTGATAGTTTTCAAGAAATTTTAGGAAATGCACAATACGCATTCGTTGATATTACGCCTGATATCCGCCGCGATGTTGAGGATAATACAGTTGATATTACATTCCGCATCAATGAGACGCCTCGTGTTTTTGTTGAGCGTATTGATATCAAAGGTAATGTGCGCACGCTTGATAAGGTTGTGCGTCGTGAGTTTGAGTTCGTAGAAGGTGACCCCTTTAACCGCGAAAAGCTTGCTGATTCAACACAGAACATCAGAAACCTAGGATTCTTTGAGGATGTGACGATTAACCCAACTCCCGGTAGCTCTGCTGACAAGACTGTGATCGAAGCTCAGGTGTCTGAAAAATCGACTGGTGAAATCTCTATCGGGGCGGGGTTCTCGACATCTGATGGTCCTCTCGCAGATTTCCGCATCCGCGAGCGTAATCTTCTTGGTACAGGGCGTGATCTTGGTTTGACCACTGTGGTTGCCGGAGAGCGTTCGGAATTTGATCTGTCTTTATCAGAGCCATATTTCCTCAATCGTGATTTACGCCTTACCACAGATGTATTCCACATCACGCGCGACTATCAGGATGAGAGCTCGTTTGACCAGAAACGAACTGGTGCAGGTATTGGTTTGAACTACCCGTTGTCTGAAGAGCTAAGGCAGACAGTTCGCTACCGCATTGAACAAAATAAAATTGAGAACGTGTCCTCTGATGCCTCTTTGTTTATTAGGCTTCAAGAAGAAGACCGTGCAACATCTGCAATCTCTCAGCGTTTGACCTATGATACTCGTGATAGCCGCTTATCTCCGAGTGAGGGACTTCTTGGCTGGCTGGACACAGAACTTGCCGGTCTTGGTGGGGATGCGAAATATGTGTCTGCTAAGCTCGGGGCTGAGAAATATTACGAGCTAAGAGAAGGCTGGATCTTCTCCGTGCTGGGGGAGGTTGCTCATATCGAAGGTTATGGCGATGAAGATGTTACGATTTCTGAACGTTTCTTTATCGGTGGTACATCTCTGCGCGGGTTTGAGCGCTCTGGTATTGGGCCTCGCGATTTGACAACGGACGATGCCTTGGGAGGAAACAGCTTCTACCGCGGTTCCGTCGAACTTTCTGCTCCGCTCTCATTTGCAAATGGGGATGATTTGGGCTTGAAGTGGCATGTCTTCTCTGACTTCGGTTCTTTGATCGGTATTGACCAGGACTCAACAGCCGGTGTGGATTTAGCCGATGACGGTTCTATTCGTGCCTCTGTGGGTGTTGGTCTTTCCTGGCGGTCGCCTTTCGGCCCGTTGCGCTTTGATTTGGCAGCGCCGATTGCTAAAGAGGATTACGATGAAGATGAAGTGTTCCGCTTTAGCTTTGGAACACGTTTTTAATCATTGGCGATTATCACAGGACTTGATTGTACCAAATGGTCAGGTTATGTCATAAGCCAACCAAACTCTAATGAGGATATTTATGCAACGTTTTACGACACATTGTTTTGTCAGTTTTTTTAATTTCTTTGCGGTCATCGCTTTGGCGGCTTTTATAACTTCACCTGTTAAGGCGCAATCTGCGAATGAGCCGATTTCAATTGCTGTGGTTAATATTCAGGCTTTGCTGAATGACTCTCGCGCAGCTAAATCAATCCAAGAGCAAGTTGATCGTTATCGTAAAGAGTTTCAGGAAGATTTTCTGGAAAAAGAAAATGATCTAAAGGAACGCGAAGCGGCTATTGCTAAGGAAAGAGACAGCCTTTCTGAGGAAGCGTTTAGGGAAAAGGTAGCAGATTTTCAAAAACGAGTTGTTGAAGCTCAATCCGTTTTGCAAGAGCGTCGCCGTAAATTAGACGAAGCCGTATCGGCTTCACTCGGTGAATTGAGAGAAGAAATATTAAAGATCGTGGCCGAGATGTCTGAACAAAATGGCTATGATCTTGTACTGTCCCGTCAAAATGTTGTCTTGGTCGAGCGTTCTATTGACATCTCTAAGGACGTGATGGAGCGTTTGAACCAGTCTGTGAAGAAAATCACAGTCACAGTTAAGTGATCTGAATAGAGGGGCGAATAGGGCGTCATGGCTGATCCACGTTTTTTCCGCAATCATGGGCCGTTTTCTCTTGGCAGTTTAGCGCAAGTAGCTGGTGCTCAGCTTGCGGATGAAGCGAGTGCTGATATCAGCATCTCTGATGTTGCTCCACTGCAAATGGCAGAAAAAGGTACACTCACATTCCTGACTAATCCGAAATATAAAGATCAATTTAAGGCGACAAAGGCTTCAGCTTGTATTTTGCATCCTGATTATCCTGATCTGGCGCCTGATAATGTTGCTCTTTTATTGTCAAAGCAGCCTTATAAAGCCTATGCACTGATAGCCCAGAAATTCTATCCGCTTGGCGATCAGGAGCCAGAGATTCATCCGACAGCTGTTATAGGCAAAGGGGTCGAGATTGGATCGTGTGTTTCTATTGGAGCAAATAGCGTCATTGGCGAGAATGTAGTTATTGGTGATCGCACGCAAATTGGCGCTAATGTCACGATTTCACACGCGATGATAGGTTCGGATGTACGTGTTTTCCCAGGAGTGTGTATAGGGCAGGATGGTTTTGGTTTTGCACCTGATCCGCAAGGTCATGTCAGTGTACCACAATTAGGGCGTGTTATCATAGAAGATAAGGTCGAAATTGGTGCGAATTGCTGTATCGATCGTGGCGCGGGGCCTGACACAATTATAGGTGAAGGCACGAGGATTGATAATCTGGTGCAAGTCGGACACAATGTGAAAATCGGTAAGCACTGTATTATTATCGCTCAGGTCGGCATGGCTGGCTCTTCAGATATCGGTGATTATGCAGTGTTAGCAGCTCAATCCGGTGTGGGTGGACATTTGACAATTGGTGCAGGCGCGCAAATCGGCGCTAAATCCGGTGTGGCCAGTTCTGTTGAGCCAGGCGAGAAGCTTATGGGAATGCCTGCAAAACCTGTAAAGGACTTTTGGCGCGAACAAGTCTTGCTCAACCGTATGGTGTCAGATTATAAGAAGAGTAGAAAGAAAACTAAGACCTAAGAGGAAACAGAGCTTATTTAAGCTAAGCGGAGAAAAGTTTTATGACAGCCAATCAAGAGCCAATCAATGTTCAGGAAATTATGGGTATGATCCCACATCGTTACCCGATTTTGCTGGTTGACCGTATTTTGTCTTATGTACCTGGTGAGCGTATTACTGGTTTGAAGAATGTAACTTTTAACGAGCCTCACTTTGAGGGGCATTTCCCTAATCATCCAATCATGCCCGGTGTTCTGATCGTTGAAGCGATGGCACAGACTGCGGCGTGTCTGGTTGTCAAAACATTAGGTGATGAGATCGCGGGTAAGCTTGTTTACTTCATGTCAATTGAAGAGGCTCGTTTCCGTAAGCCTGTGACGCCGGGCGATAGCATTCAGATTGAAGCCGAAGTTTTGAAATCGCGCGGTGCTATCTGGAAATTTAAGGGTAAGGCGATGGTTGACGGAAATGTTCATGCCGAGGCTGTGTTCACAGCCATGATTGCCGAAGACGGCAAGCCCGCAAAAGTATAGGTACCAAGTCTTACAATAATCTCGGCGTAAGAATCTGTAAGACTAAGTGAGTTGTTAAACACGCCACAGCCTATAGGCTAGGAAATTATGACTGACCGTATTCACCCTACTGCGATTATTGATCCTAAGGCGAAGATTGCCGACAGTGTAACTATTGGTCCTTTTTGTGTTATTGGCCCTCATGTCGAGCTTGGCGAGAATGTAAAGCTTCACTCTCATGTTGTCGTAGAAGGCCGTACGAAAATAGGAGCGGGAACGATCATATTCCCGTTCGCATCAATTGGTCATATCAATCAGGATTTGAAGTTTTCGGGAGAGCCGTCCGAACTTATTATCGGTGAAGGCAATACTATTCGCGAATATGTAACGATGCAGCCCGGTACAAAAGATGGCGGTATGCTTACGAAGGTAGGCAGTAACAGCCTTTTCATGGTTGGTGTTCATATCGCGCATGACTGTATAATAGGTGATAATGTTATCATGGCAAATAACGCGACACTTGGCGGCCACGTTCATGTCGGTGAGCGTGCGGTGATCGGCGGTATGTCTGCGGTGCATCAATTCGTCCGTATTGGTGAGCACGCTATGATTGGCGGTATGTCCGGCGTCGAAAGTGATGTGATTCCTTATGGTCGCGTCAAAGGTGACCGTGCGTTTCTGGCAGGATTAAACCTGATAGGTCTTGGCCGTCGTGGTTTTGACAAGGCGCAAATCAAGCTTCTGAATAAAGCCTTTGAAGAGTTGTTTGAAGGTGAGGGCACGCATGAGCAAAGAATGGCTCGTCTCGAAGAGGTATATGGTGATGAGCCTGCCGTTAAGCCACTCATCGAATTCGCAAAGAAAAAAGATAAATTCCCGTTATGTGCGCCGCGCAAGTAACTACACCTCCAGATGAGAAGATTGCCATTATTGCTGGTGGCGGTAAAATACCTCCTGCGCTTGCTAAGGTTCGCCCCAAAGCTCTTGTTATCGGCCTAGATGGGCAGGCGTCAGAAGATGATTTTCACGATAATGTTTATGAATCAGTAAAGCTTGGCGCTGTTGGGAAGCTGTTTAAAATTCTTAAAGCTAATAACATTGAGCATATTTGCCTGATAGGCTCGCTCACACGTCCCCATATCTCTGATCTTTCGCTTGACCTAACGGCTACCAGACTGGCAGCAAAATATGGCTTTGCCAAAGTGTTAAGTTCAAAAGGTGATAATGGCCTGCTTGGTTTGATTAGGCGAATGCTTGAGGGCGAAGGCTATAACGTAGTTGGTGCGCATAAGCTCGCGCCTGATTTGGTTGCGCCGATAGGGGCGTTCGGTAAACATAAGCCGTCCAAACAAGCTCGACTTGATATTGAGCGCGGCATGGTGGCTGTGCAGGCGATTGGTCGTCTGGATATCGGGCAATCTGCGATTATACAAGACGGTGTTGTGCTTGGCCTTGAGGCCGCCGAAGGCACAGATAAGCTTATTGAGCGTTGCTCAGATCTTAAGAAAGGAAAGCAAGACAGGCCTTCTGGCGTTCTTGTTAAGCTTATAAAGCCCGATCAAGACCCTGATCTGGATATGCCGACTATCGGCCTTAAAACCTTAGAAGTCATATATGAAAGCGGCTTTGAGGGCGTTGCTGTGGCCAGTGGTTTTACGTTACTTGCCGATAAAGAGGCTATGCTTGAGTTTGCGGACAGCAATAAGCTGTTTATATGGGGCATAGATGCCCAAAGATATACATTAGAGCCTGATTCAGCGGAGGCATAATGTCACAGCTAAAACTACCTAAAGCATTGAAAATATTTGTTATATGTGGTGAACCATCTGGTGATGTTTTGGCGGCCGATGCTGTGAAAGATTTAATCGATATCTATCCCGGGCAAGTCAGGCTTCGAGGGATTGGTGGGACGCATCTTAAAGCACAGGGACTTGAAAGTTTGTTCCCTATGGAAGATTTATCCTTAATGGGGCTGGCCGAAATCGTGCCGCATATCCCGAAGCTGTTGGGACGCATTGATTTGACTGTTCGTGCCATTATAGAAGGACAACCGGACATTGTGTTAACCGTCGACGCGCCTGATTTCAGTTTCCGTGTGGTTAAATCATTGCGTAAGAAAGACTGTCATTTTCCTCATTTTATTCACTATGTAGCGCCAACTGTTTGGGCCTGGCGGCCGGGACGTGCAAAGAAGGTTGCCAAGCTCTATGACAGGATTTTATGTCTGCTTCCTTTTGAGCCCAAATATTTTGAACGTGAAGGGCTTGCTGCGAGCTTTGTCGGTCATTCTGCACTGCGTTCTGATTTGCTTTTCGGGGATCGAAAGGAGTTCGAAAAGATTTATCCGCAAATTAAAGGCAGGGATACGCTTGGTGTTTTATGTGGGAGTCGCAAGGGCGAGCTGAAACGTCTCGGTACGACTTTTGCTGAAACGGCGAAGGCGTGGCTTTCAGAAGATAAGGACAGAGTTGTCATCGCTCCGACATTAGATCATTTGGAAGAACAGGTAAGAGAGCTATTTATTGGATATCAAGACCGCATTGTGACCTTGACGGAAAAAGCACTTAAACCACACGCCTTTGCAGCTATGAATCGTGCATTGGCTGTATCTGGCACGGTTGGTCTTGAGCTGGCACTGTGTAAGATACCGCACATTATTGGTTATAGAGCGCATCCGTTTACTTATTGGCTCGCAAAAATGATGGTGAAGGTCAATTATGCGCATCTGGCAAATATTTTACTGGATAGAATGGTAGTACCTGAATTTATACAAGGAGAGTGCAGCAAGGAAAACCTTCTTGAGGCTTTGGCCGGCCTTGATGAAAACGAACAATTAGAGAGTTTTGAAAAGGTAAGGGCGTTGTTACAGGCGCCGCAAACACCTGCACAATCTATTCTTAACAGCTATAGAAAATCTCTTTCCAATTAAATCTTGCACAGCTTCCCGTTTTTATGTTAATTATTTGCGCGCAACAAAAGAGGTGTGATTGTGCTTGTAGATAGACCATACAAAAATTTAAGCGACCAAGAACTTCAGGAAAAGATCGCAGCGTTTGAGCTGCGCTTAAAGGATATTGTTAATATTGCCTTTGACGGAAAAGGATGCCTTAAAGGATTGGTAAAGATGAACGAGGAGGGCAAGTTTGTCCTTAATGTGGATGATGCCACTCACCATCGAGCTTATAAAGCGCCCGCTCAGGATTTCTCACAAGCCTTATTTCAATATAGCTGTAAGCCTGAATGGTATAGCTATTGGGAAAATCCAAAATATTCATATGAAGGAACAGAAGAACGTTTTGAAATGGTGAGAAAGGGAGCTGAAAATCTCGAAGAATACTTGAAGAAAAAAGGATTCACTAAGTTTCAGAATTTAATGCCAAGTGGCGCACAATTTATTCGAGCACTTAATGAGGAAACGGGTGAGACAAAAATTGTGCGTATTGGTCTGCACAACCCTAAATATCCGGATAGACGCTATGAATCAAATGCTGTCTCAAAGCATGATGCAACAGCTCGCCCCGAGGCGACCAATGTGTTCTTTCCTTGGTCGGTTGAGATTGGTGATGATTTCTTGCCTCTGTATAAGATATCCTTTGAAAGTAATAGTAAATTCATGAGAGCAAATGAAAGAAATGAGCACTTTAAAGCCTTTGAGGACGAAGCTGTTAATCTTATGAAAGAAATGGCGCTCAGGACGTTGTCTGATAATGAAGAAATTGTAGTGGGCATCTGGAGAGAAGCTATAGGCGTATATCCTGATGGAAAAATACGCCTATATGATTTTCGTTATAGGGTGGGCGAACCTACGCCGAGCTAAAGAGATGGAGCTCTATCGCTTATCCATTGGCACATAAGAGCGCTTCTCTGGGCCGACATAAAGCTGTCTCGGGCGGCCAATGCGCAAAGATGGCTCTTCGATCATCTCTTTCCACTGAGAAATCCAGCCAACTGTACGTGACAGTGCGAAAAGTACAGTGAACATAGATGTCGGGAAGCCCATGGCTTTCAAGATAATGCCTGAATAGAAGTCGACATTCGGGAACAGCTTACGGTCAACGAAATAGCTGTCTTCAAGCGCTATACGCTCAAGCTCCATTGCAAGCTCCAGTTTCGGGTCATTTACACCGAGCTCTTTAAGAACGTTATGGCATGACTTTTTCAAAACTGTGGCTCTTGGGTCAAAGTTTTTATAAACGCGGTGGCCAAAGCCCATAAGGCGGAATGGGTCATCTTTGTCTTTGGCGCGTTCCAAAAACTCAGGAATGTTGTCTTTGTGGCCGATTTCATCAAGCATCTCAAGTACGGCCTGATTAGCGCCACCATGTGCCGGCCCCCAAAGACAAGCGATACCAGCAGAGATACAGGCAAATGGGTTGGCCTGTGATGAGCCGGCAATGCGGACTGTCGATGTTGATGCATTTTGCTCATGATCGGCATGAAGGATCAGGATTTTATCCATTGCATCCGTTAACACAGGGTTTGACACCCATTTTTCAGCCGGCACGCCAAAACACATATACAAAAAGTTGTCTGAATAGCTCAGATCGTTTCTCGGATACATGAAGGGCTGTCCAATTGTGTATTTATGCGTCATTGCCGCAAGTGTCGGCATTTTAGCAATGAGGCGGTGCGCTGATATTTCACGTTGCTCAGGATCCCAAATATCAAGGGAGTCATGGTAAAACGCAGATAATGCACCAACCACACCACACATGATCGCCATCGGGTGTGCGTCATGTCTAAAGCCGCGGAAGAAAAAGCGCAGCTGTTCATGCACCAGTGTGTGATGGGTAATGATATCCGTGAAATCGGATAGTTCTTTTTCTTTCGGAAGGTCTCCGTTTAAGAGTAGATAAGCGACCTCCATGAAAGAGCTTTTCTCAGCCAGTTCTTCGATCGGGTAACCGCGGTGCAACAAAACGCCTTCTTCGCCGTCAATATAAGTGATGCGTGATTTACAGCTACCCGTTGATGTGAAGCTCGGGTCAAATGTAAAGTGGCCTGTTTCCGCATAAAGCTTGCGGACATCGATCACTTTTGGTCCAATCGTGCCTTCATATACAGGCAGCTCATATTCTTTGTTTGCAATCGGGTCTTTAAGCGTCATTGAGACGTTGCTATCGGTATCTGACATTTTTAGTTTCTCCTCACAGATCAAAAGATGAACGCATTATGCGTTGTAAGACTTTAATAAAAAGCTAACAGAGTTGCATTGATCTGCAAAGAGGATAAAAAGCCCGTGCTAGACGACGTCTTTGAGGCGTTCCAGTGTCTCTTCCTTGCCCAGAATAGCCGCGATATTGGCAATATCCGGTGTTTTGGTCGTGCCGGTGAGCGCCGCGCGCAGAGGCATCATGACAGCCTTCATGGGCAGGCCGGATTCCTCGGTCAGAGTTTTACACGCTGTGCGTATGTGGTCTGCGTCAAATGGCTCTGCCATAGAAAGATGGATCTGAAGCTTTTGCAAAGCTGCTTTTGCCTCATCGCCAAGAACCTCAACCGCCTTATCATCAAAGGTAAGCGGACGGTTTTGTGTATAAAATTGTGCCGCGTCGGCTAGCTCATTAAGGTCTCGGGCACGTTCTTTAAGCTCTGCCATACCTTTAAGCATCCAAATGCGAGATTGGTCGGATATCTTGCAGCCCTTGGCATCAAGTATCGGGATAATCATGGTCACGAGGTCTTCATCCGTGCGTTGACGCAGGTAGTGTGCGTTAAAGGCTCGAAGCTTTTCAACGTCAAACCGTGCGGCTGAACGACCGATGCGATCGAGATCAAATAGCTCTAGCATTTTCTCAAGTGACAAGATTTCTTCATCTCCATAGCCCCAGCCAAGACGCAAAAGGTAGTTGCGCATTGCTTCGGGCAGGATGCCCATGGCCTTATAATCATCAACACCTGTTGCGCCATGGCGCTTGGACATTTTTTTGCCGTCTGATCCATGGATAAGCGGGATATGAGCCATATCGGGTGTTCTCCAACCCAGTGCGTCATATATAACTTTCTGGCGGAATGCGTTGTTCATATGGTCGTCGCCGCGAATGATATGGGTGATTTCCATGTCATGGTCATCAACGACCACGGATAAATTGTAGGTCGGAGAACCGTCGGAACGCTGAATAATAAAGTCATCAAGTTCTTCATGGCTTTTACGAACCTCGCCTAGCACGTGGTCTCGAATAACCATATCGCCTTCAATAGGGGCTTTGATGCGAATAACGGGCGACACGCCCTCTGGTGCCTCGCTCGGGTCACGGTCACGCCAGATATTGGGATAACGAAAATGCTCGCCTTTGGCCTGCGCTTCATCGCGCATCGCCTGTAACTCTTCGGCAGAGGTATAGCAACGATAGCCGTGACCTGTGTTTAAAAGTTCTTTCACAACTTCTTGGTGGCGCGTAGCCAGCGCAGATTGGTAGACAGGTTCTTCATCCATATCAATGCCGAGCCACTCCAGAGAGCTTAAGATCACATCTATATGTTCTGCCTTGGAACGCTCTTTATCCGTGTCCTCGATACGCAAAAGGAAATCACCACCCTTGGCGCGTGAATATATCCAGTTGAAAAGAGCTGTGCGGGCGCCGCCAATATGAAGGGCACCGGTCGGTGAGGGGGCAAATCTGGTTCTGACTGTCATTGTTTGTTTCTTTGTTTTCTTTGTATTTTGTTTTCAGCGGGTTAGAATGCGCTATGTCGGCACCTAAGCAAAATCGCTTTCTCCATTATTTATGGCTTTTTGCACTGTCTGTAAAGCACTGGCTGAGTGCTCAATGCGATCATGCGTTTTCCGGCAGGGTTATATACTGGCTGCCTGTCTTTTTCGCAGGCGGAATTTTGATCTTTTTTTGCAGTGATAAGATACCGCCACTACCTGTTTTATTTTTGCTGTCAACTTTTTTGGCCAGTGTGGTCTGGGGTCTGGTATATCTGGGTAAGCGCTGGCTCAGCGGTTTGTTTATGGCGGTGTTGGTCGTAAGCTTAGGGTTGGTTTG
>CAXGMH010000031.1:0-21845 GCA_964010795.1 uncultured Alphaproteobacteria bacterium | reverse complement strand
CACTGCAAACGGAAATGCGTGATATGCAATCCTCTAATAAGAGCCGCGCGGAAAATTACTATGCGAATATCGCGGCCATTCAGACAAAGCTGCAAACAGGAACAACACCGGGTAATCCCCGATTGGTTCGCCGTTTGAGCATGGCACAGGAAAAGCTTGAAAATCTCTCGGACGGCATTTCTCGATACAATACACTTGCGATTAGAATAGGGGACACGTCTTCTATTGCCTCTTATCTGATGCAATCTGTGCAGGCGACTTTTGGCTTGAGCGGCGCAGTTCAAGAGGATCATGCAGGTTTGAAGGAATTAGAAGACTCGGTTGCGAATGCGATTGTCATTATAGAGCGGTTGCTGACGACAGTGAATGAAGAGATCACACGATCTTCTGCTTATTTGGCTGCCGAGCGTCGTAACTTGCGTACATTGTCACTCGCTGTTGCGAATGGGGATGTTTACGGTGCTAATATAGCGAACCGCCTCTATACACAAGTGAATCAGGCGATGTTCCCGGTGACTGAACGTCCTGAGGCTGAATCTATGGCTGGCACTACATCCTTGGCCGGTTCAGTGCAAAATGCATCTCTATCGACTGCGAATATGGGGGCTGAACCCCTCTCGGATGCCCGTCCTTTGGTTGTTGTTCGGTTTGACCAGCCAAATGTGAGTTATGAGCAGGCGGTATACAGCGCCGTGAGTGAAGCTCTGGATATGAGCCCTGACGCTCAGTTTGAAATCGTAGCCGTTGACCCGGGTGCTGGAAATGCTGCGCGTCGCGCTATTGAGGCGGCTCGATCCAAGCAAAATGCAGAAAAAGTTTTGCGCTCTCTGGTTCAAATGGGTGTGAATGCCAATACTGTGAAAATGTCTACGGCCTCTAATCCCGAGGCTCGTTTTTCGGAAGTGCATATCCGTATTAGAGGTTAAGACTTTACCCTATGTCTTTGATTAAGCCGAAAGAAGAAAAAGGTTTCTCTTTGGAGGGGCAGGGAATTAAGGATGGGCCATTGACTATCCGTCTTGCTCAGGGAAAAGAGGAAATTCGTGCAGCCCAAGCTTTGCGATATCAAGTTTTCTACGAAGAGCAAGGAGCGATTGCATCCGAGGATGTTCGTAAGGCCAAGCTGGATTTTGATCCTTATGATGACATCGCGGATCACTTGATCGTCCTTGATGAGCGTAATGAAGGCTTTCAAGCGCAATTGGTAGGAAATTACCGCGTTATGCGTCAGTCAGTGGCGGAAAAACACGGTAAGTTTTATACCGAAGATGAGTTTGATATTTCTTGCCTTAAATCCTTGGACGGTAATCTGATGGAGCTGGGGCGCTCTTGTGTCCATCCTGAATATCGTACGCGTCCAGTGCTACAGCTTTTGTGGCAGGGACTGGCCGAATATATGTTCCACTTTAATATTGATTACTTTTTTGGGTGTGCGTCTATTCCCGACACCGATATTGAAGCCCATAGGCAGGCCTTATCCTATCTGCATCATTTCCATTTAGCGCCGCCGGCATTGCGTCCCAAAGCACTGGATCATGTTTATGAGCCGATGAATTTGATGAGCAAAGAAGAAATCAATGAGAAGAAGGCGTTCCAAAGCCTTCCGCCTTTGTTTAAGGGCTATTTAAGAGTCGGATCTTTTGTCGGTGACGGCGCCTTTATTGATAAGCAGTGGCAGTCTATTGATGTGTGTATTGTTTTGAAAACAGCACTTTTGGCTGATCGCTACCTCAAACATTACGCCCGCAAAGGCGAGCGCTCATGAGAGCATTAATTTGCTCTTTTATCTATGCGTTACGAGCTAGTTTGCGTTTGATTTTTTTCATTCTGTTATCGGTTCTGGCTACGCTAAGCTATCTTATTCATCGCCAGTTTGGTGGTGGCGCACATCAAGTCCCACAAGCTTATCATAAAGCGTGTCTCTGGCTCTTCGGCATTCAAGTGGAATGTGAGGGCGAGCGTTCGCAAGAGCAGACGGTTTATCTGTGTAATCATTTGTCTTGGGCTGATATTCCTGTAATAGGTGCGTTTATCAATGGCTATTTCGTCGCCAAGGCCGAGGTTGCCGGTTGGCCGGTTCTGGGCTGGTTGGCCAGACTGCACCAAACTCTTTTTATTGAACGCAAGAGGTCTGCTCTTGCTCAGGCGAGTGAGAAGTTGAAGGAGGCTTTAAGAAAAGGGGATAGCCTTATCCTGTTTCCTGAGGGGACAAATTCTCTGGGACCGGCTCCATTGCCTTTTAAGCCTGCTCTACTGGAGGTTTTGAGATCGGAAGAGTTCAGTCATGTTAATGTCCAGCCCGTGGCGCTTGCTTTTTGTGGTGATGAGCATGAGCGTCCACTTTATGGCTGGGGCGACGATATTGACTTTCTGCCCCATTTTTTGCGCTTTGCGGGGTATTCAGGTTTTTCGTTACGGCTTGTTTTCCTACCTGCTTTCCGCTCTGAAAATATGGATAGAAAAGAAATTGCGGCCTTGGCAGAGGAGCGCATCCGCTCTACTTTAAATCAATGACTGAAAAACCGACTATCAATTCCGTAACAGATAATGTTAATAAGCGCGACCTGACTCAGGGCAGTGTCGCCAAGCATTTGCTGCGTTTATCTATGCCGATGTATATCGGAATGTTTTCCATTATTTGTTATCAACTTGGTGATGCTTATTTTGTTGCGCAGCTTGGTACGGATGCTTTGGCAGCACTTTCATTTACCTTTCCGGTGACGATGGTATTGCTGAATGTGATGTTTGGGTATTCTGTTGCCATGACCTCGATTGTTGCTCGTAAATTAGGGCAAAAAAGGTCAGAGCAAGAGATTAAGCGAACGGTGATGGACGGTATGCTCATATCCAGCTTTCTGATGATTCTCTTGACGGGTGTTACAGCTATTCTTAATGACAGGATTTTCATGTTTCTTGGTGCCGAAAAACGTCTTTTGCCGTTGATATCAGAGTATATGGATATCTGGTATCTTGGCTCTTTGTTCTTTGTTTTGCCGATTATCGGGAATGCGGCTTTGCGAGCGAATGGTGATACAGTGATCCCGTCTTGTTTGATGGTCGCATTTGCGGCTATTAATCTTGTGATGGATAAGCTTCTCATTTTCGGACATTGGGGATTTCCCGCCATGGGAATAAAAGGGGCGTCTTTGGCCACTGTCATCGCTAATGCGGTGACGTTGCTGGTGATGTTGTGGGTGATGTATGTCCGCGACCGTATTATTGATTTTAAATGTTCGAATTGGTCTGACTTGAGGCACTCTGCGACTTCTTTTAACAAAATCGGCTTGCCAGCAGGCCTTATGAATTTGGTCGCACCAGTCTTTACAGGGGTTGTTACGGCTATTATCGCACCATACGGTGTTGCTGCTGTTGCTGCTTTTGGTGTCATCGGCCGTATTGAAACACTGGCATTTTCAGTCTGGATTGCACTTGCCTTGGGCCTGATACCTTTGATTGGTCAAAACTTTGGTCAACGCTCATTCGAACGCGTCGAAGATTCTGTGCAAACGGCGATCAAGTTTTGTATTTTGGCCGGATTTGTTTCAGCGGTTCTTTTGATGCTATTTGCAAAACCAGTGATCGCTTTCTTTAATGCGGATCCTGAGGTCGTCGCTGTTGGTTATCTCTATTTGATAATTGTTCCGATTACTTATATTTTCTATGGCGTTTTGCGCGTTTATGCTGCCGCCTTTAACGGTATTGGAATGGCGAAGAGGGCCTTGTTTCTGACAGTTTTACAGGCGTTTATTCTGGGTGTTCCGTCTGTTTTTATCGGCTCCGAGATTTTAGGCCTTAAGGGGGTTTTTGGCGGTATTGCACTAAGTTATGGGCTAAGCGGTCTGATGGCTTATTGTTGGTATCGGTACAAAGAGCCGTTAGCACAACTTATGCAAAAAAACGCGGGTGAATAAGAAGTATTCGCTAGGCTTTGATGCCTATTAGTCTTCATCAGCAAAGACGAGCGGTGTCTCCTGACCTTGGGTGCGTATATCCATCTCCATATCCAGACAAAGCTGGAAATCTGTGATGTCGAGTGTCTTTCGTGCAGATTTTGGGAGCATGATATCTTCGCCCAAACAATATTGAATTAGAGCAGCTGTGACAAAGTCAGCCGTTAGAATATAAGGTGTGTGCGAATCATCTTTGTCATTATAGAAGGTCAAAACCAGATTTGATCTATTCTGGCGCACATTATAAGCCTTGAATAAGGCTTTGTGGTCTTGATGTCCTGTGGCTTCTTTTTCCTCATCAACCGCGGCAAAGCGAGCGTGAAGCAGAGACCCTTTTGGCATTTTGACCTGAAAGCGCTCTCCATAGCTTCGTAAAGCGCTTAGGGTTTCAGCGTAGGAAAAAGCAAGTCGTCTAATCTCGTTTGGCATCGTCTCTTCTGTCCCGTTTCTCATTTAAATTCGCTATGGCTATAGCGCGGCCTGTGTAACAAAGCGGAATATCTCTTTTTAAAAGCATACTATCTGCTACACTATCACCGCAATGGCTAATATAAAACTTTATACTAATCTTTATAAAATCTGGAGGAGCGAGGCGTGAAACGTTTTCGTTACAGAGCTGCTGCTCCTGATGGTCAGATTATTCGTGGGACGATCTCGGCGCATAACCGTTCCGAGCTGTCTTTTCGATTGCGCCAGCTAAACCTTCAAATCGTTGAAGCCAAGGATGCAAAGCTAAGCGGTCTGGGCGGGTATTTCGGCATGGGGCGCGTTTCAGTGGCGGAACGCCATCAGTTTTTTACATTGCTACACCATTTATATGCGGCAGGTGTGCCTGTTTCCGATGCTTTGCGTGATGTCGGAGAATCACTTGAGGGATTAAGCGTAAAAGAAGTGATCCTCGAAATGCGCTCTGCGCTGCTCGAAGGAGAAAGTCTATCCGGTGCCATGAGCGCGTTTCCGACAATTTTCTCAGACACTGTGATTGCAATGATTGCCGCAGGAGAAGAGGGTGGTGATCTGGAGAATGCTTTGGCTCAGGCGGCGGAGTATCTCGGTTGGCAAAAGACGATGCGTTCAAGTTTTGACGCATTGATCCGCGGCCCTTTGATTATGCTGTTTCTATCTTTTCTCGCGATTCTGGCCTTAACGTTATTTATGCTACCTGAGTTAGTGGCAAGTCTTGAGAATGCAGGAAGAGACGTGCCACCAGCAACAAAGAGCCTTTATGCCTTTTCACAGTTTTTAAACACATTGAATTTTGAGGCAATTGTACTCGGTACTTTGGCTGCTGCTGCTATCATCTATGTCGTCCAGAAATCAATTTCCGTGTCTATTTTGTTTGATCGTTTTGCCTATAGACTGCCGTGGCTAGGTGTCTTTTTTAAGAAAGCGGGATGGCTTCGCTTTGCCAAGACATTTGGCCCTCTTTATGCCAGTGGCGTGCCTGTAAGACGTGCTTTGGCTATCACGCGTCAGGGGATGAACTCTCCGGCATTTCGCCGTTTGCTTCTTGATGTTGATATTGCCGTTAAGGGCGGGGCGAGCCTCTCACAGGCTTTGAGTGAGAGCCCATTGTCGCTGCCGATGGTGCGACGCTTTATTCGTATCGGTGAGGGGAGTGGTGATATGGACAGTAATCTGAAGCAATTGAGCTTGATTTACGGCCAGGAAATGGATCATATGCTGAAAAAGATCATGGGGATAATTGAGCCTTTTACGGGGCTGGTTTTGGCTATTATAGTAATATGGATCGCGATGGCGGTATTGATTCCGGTTTATAGCGTCGCAGGAGGATTTTAAGAATGTCTTTGTTTCAAAAACAACGTTGTGTGCTTCTCATCGGTGATGACGGGGTCTCTGTCTATTCAAGTAAGTCACGCTTACGCTTTGTCGGGATTGCATTTTGGCAAAGCCCTGAATTTGAAGCGCAGCTTCTCGACCTTTTAAGAGAAATGGGAGAATTTGTCCCTGTTTACTTGCTTCATAACAAGCAAGAACAATATTTTAGAAATCTTGAAGTGTTGCCGTCTTCTTTGCCGCTGCTTGATCGTGACAAGATTATTGCAAATAAGCTACAGGCTGTATTCCCGGACGCGGCTATTCGCGGTAGTGTCTTGCTGAAAGACTTGCCCAAAAGTGTTTTGCGTCGAGAAGGGGAGGCTTATTATCTTTTTGCTGCCGTTCCTTATCATGATTCTTTGATGCGGTTGTTTTCGGTTTTGAGAATGTCGATGATGCCTGTCGAGGGTATGGGCGTTTCGCCTGTTGAGGCTACAGATATGCTGTGTCAATTATTTGACCGTTCTCAATTGCAAAGCCTGTCAACGAATTCGGTGTCACGGACTGTCACGCCTGAGCGCTTTAAGGCAGCGCAAACTAAAACTTCTGGTTCGGCTAAAATACAAAACTGGCAGATTATGATCGGTCAAAGCGAGGCAGGAGCGCTTCGCCTTATGTGTGTTTGCGAAGGTATGCTTGCTTTTAACCGTGTGAGCACTGTTTCGGATATTGCCAAATACCCCGAACTTTGGGCAGAGGAAGTAATGCATGAGCTGAAAAGCTTGTGCTCAGCTTTGCCGCAAGCAGGATTTAGAGCCGGTGACCGTTTGAGCGTGTTAGCGCTGGCGGCTAAACCAGCACAAAAGCCATTGATCGAAGGTTTAGGCAGCTTAATGAAGAGTGAAGATGAGCAAGACGAAGATGATTTGCCGTATATCTCTGCTATTGATTATGAATTTATTGACACTGAGATAGCATCGCAAAGACTGAATCTTAAGCTCGAAGAAGATAGCTCTCGCTATGTTTGGGATAGTCTTCTTGCTGCATGGATGGGCAAAAAGGGCCGTATGAAAATGCCGTTGCGTCCACCGGAAGTCGAGGAAACAGCAAAGCCTCGCAGAGCTTTTGGCTGGTTCGCGGCGGCCTTGGTTGTGTTCCTCGCAGTTGGACTGCAATCCCTCGTGGACTATAATAAGGCTATTGACGCTACGCAGGTTAGGCTCGATCAATTGACGTTGCGTTTGTCTGATTTGAAAAGCAATCTTGAGCAAAGTAGGCAAGCACTCGCCGCTTTTGGTGAGGGCAATATCGAGGTCTTGACCTATAAAAAGAAGATTATTGATGCTGTTGAAGAGGGGCAAGGACGGCAGGTCGAGCGCATCTCCATTGCTGTGGAAACGGCGAAGCCAACCGTTAATGTAAAGCTCAAATCTTTTCATATTCGTAAAAAAGATATGAATCATTATGAAACAGTTCTCTCTGTATTGGCTGCGGATTCTGAATCTGCGGAGCTTGCTCTTAAAGAGTATCGAGAGCTTTTGAGTAAGGCGTTCCCGGGCTGGTCTGTGGATGGTGGTTTGGCGCTGGAAACATCAGCGAATGTCGTTTCAAAGGCGGAAAAGAGCGGTGTTCTCGATAGCAACTATGACGGTTCTTCGATTGCAAACACTATGTTGAATAGTTACCGTCTCAGCCTTTTATTAAAGAGTGAGGTGTCATGATAAATGCGCTCGGTTTAAAACGTGTCTCTATTCTGATTGGCCTTGTTTTGTGCTGTTTTGCCGTTTATACGCATGGCAATTCACAGGAACAAATATTAGAGGCAATGAAATCAGATTTAGAGCTGCTTAGTCAATCAGTATCCAAACGCCAGGATGTTTTAGAGACGATGCCTGATGATCCGCAAATTCTGATCTCCAGTCAGGACGCTTTTGAAAGGTATCGTCGCGATGCAGCTTTGTATCAAAATAATCCGCAAGCCGTCACTGATCTTTTGAATTCTATTCGACAGCAAGTCGGCGTTGATAAGGTTCATTATCATTTGTCGGACGCGAAAAAGGGCGCTGATAATATTAAGGCGACTTCCGTTACATTGTCTTTTAAAGGGGCTGATTTGAGTGTCGGTCGCCGTTTTGTGAGCTTGTTACGTCAGAATTTTAAGATACCACTGCGTTTAAATTATTATAGCTGGGATCATATGGATGCCGAGCAGGGAAGAAACGCGGTGCTTTACCGTATAGAATTTGACTGGATTGAAATGCCGTCATTCAACCAGGTGCAATAAAAGAAAAGAGTAAAAGAGAGGCTGTATGTCAGATAAAGATAACAAGGATAATAAAGACGGCCCTAGCGGGGCTGAGGATCAGAAGATCTTTAAAGAGCATGAGCCCGCGGGGCCGGACTTTTCTCAAGCATCTGCGCATAATAATACGCCGCATAGGGGGAGTGATGCAGACGGTGTGCATGATGATTTTGAGGATTTTGATGAGTATCAAGACACATCTGGTCTTAGTGGACATGACGATTTTGAGGATTTCGATGATTGGGATGATACGGCACAGACAAAAGGAAGCGTGAACGAAGAAACTGGCTCCGAGGAGCAGAACTCTTATCAGGCAGATGCACAATCCTTTGATGATGGTATCACAGGCAATATTGATGATGATTTTGCCGAAGACCCATTGGCCGAAGATGATTTTCAAAAGATTGTCGCCGAAGAGCAAGCTGCAGGGTTTAAGCGTAAAAAGAAAACAAAATTTCCTGTCGCCGCCGTGCTGGCGGGGGCTTTGGTGCTGGCGGGGGCCGGCGGTTTTTATGTGTACACGCAAAATGAAGCAACATTACCCATCCCGTTACAAGATGATGGGCCAAGCCTGAGGCAAACAGTCGGTAGAGTTGCGCAGTCCTTGCAGAATATGCCTGACGCCGAGCTTCCCGGTCAGGGCGTGGCGGAAAATTTGCAGGGCTCGGAGCAGGCTCAGATGCAGCCTCCACAGCAATCGGCTCCTTTTGGCTCTGATGCACAAAGACCTATTGAAGATAACCCTTTCTCGGAAATTCCTCAGCCAGAGGCGCCAACATTAGCCGCAGATCGTGATGCGCCTTTGTTGCCCTTACAAGAAGAGAAGGTCGAGGCCGCACAAGCTGTTCGCCCGCAAGTAGAGATTATTGATTATGAAGAAATGATGCGTCAACGCAACGGCTCTACTAAACAGCAAGAGATAAAAGCGCAGGCCGCTGTTTCGAATGAAACGCAACAATCTCAAAAGTTACAGTCTCCTGATTTGAATAAGCCGGTTGAGCCAGAAACAAAAGTGTCACAGAAAACGGCTAGTACAGCACGTGAGGAGAGCGAACGCTCGCAGCCTGCTAAGGACGTGAAGTCAAGCGCTTCTAAGGTAAGAGAGCAGCGCTCTGAGCTACAAAGAACAACTCAATCACAGCAAGCCGCTGCCGAAGCCCGTGCAGAGATGGAACGTCAAAGAGCCATAGTTGCTGCGCTGAACGAGAAGGCCGCGAAACTTGCTAGAAAGGGCGGTCTTGCACCTGAGTCTGTTGCTCGTCCGATTGATAGTAGCGCCAGCTTTTTTGCCCTTAGTGAGAATCGAGCAGGGCGCCCGGCTCAAGGTGCGAACCAATCCGGTGGTAATGTTGAGGACTTTGTCCGCGTCCAGCCAAGTTCAGAAGTCAGCAGTGGCGTCCAGCCAAAGGTGATTGCAGGTGATATGCCCGAAAGCGCCAGGCGTGCCTTGTCAATGCAAGGATCGTCTGCACAGAATGCCTCTTCTTCGGTTAACCGATACGTTTCGCCTGTTGTTTCAGGAGAGCGGCTCGCTGTTATTGCTCAGCCGCCGTCAACTTCATCTGCGCCTGCACCTGCTGTAACGACGAGAATGGATCAACGCCCAAGTCGTAACCATGTTGAAAAAGTTCTGCAACATTTTGGTGCAAGCTCTCCGGCACAGGCTTTGCGTGATGTTTCTTCTGCACTTGAGGGACAGCCAAATAACGCGATGTATTATTATTCAAAGGCACTTCTTCTTGAAGAAGTCGGGGAAGCTGCGCAGGCGGTTAACGCCTATGAGCAAGCTCTTGATCTGGATGTGATCTATGGAACAAACGGACAGCTACCGCGTGCTTATATTTTTGACAGGCTTGGCGTATTACGCCGTACAGCAGGTCAATAAGAAGATATAAGAGACATTAAGGAGAGATTTTTATGGAGGGCTTAGGGCTTGATATTTGGCCGGATCGCAATGTTCAGCCCATGCTCTTTTATACGCTCTTTGCTTTTCTAGGCCTTATCCTCGGGAGTTTTGCGTCGGCTATGGCCTACCGTATTCCTCGTCTTCATGATTGGTTTCTCGAAGAAGTGGGCGAAAAAAGAAAACCTTATCTCAGCTCTTTTCGCTCAGCTCTTCTGCATCGTTCAAGGTGTACAAACTGTGATTGTGTCTTAAAGCCGCGCGATTTGTTTCCATTGCTATCATGGCTTTTGAACAAAGGTAAATGCCGCTTTTGTACGGATAAAATTTCACTGCGCTATCCGCTTCTTGAGTTGGGCTGTATGCTCGCGGTCTTACTTATTGTCTGGCAAGTCGAGCATCAGTTCTTAAGCGTGCTCTTAATTGTCGGTTTGCCTTTTGCCGCTGCGTCACTGCTTGTAGATTTGGAGGCATTGATTTTGCCTGATGAGTTTACTTTGGCGCTTGGGCTTCTCGGGCTTTTATATGCTGCTGAACAAAGTTTCTTTAGAGGATTTCTAATCACGCCTTGGGCTGATTATCTACAGTTCATCTTTTGCGGGCTGACATATGGGTTATTAGGATGGTTGCTACAGTTCAGCTTTTGGAAATTTACCGGAAAAGAAGGTTTGGGGTGGGGAGATATTAAGTTCTTTGTTGTGGCCGGGATATGGTTGGGCTGGTTTTTAATGCCAGTCTATCTTATCATAGGATGTATTATCGGCGGTCTTGTGGGACTGGCTTATAAAGCCATGCATAAACAGGCGTTGTTTCCGTTTGGCCCCGCACTGATTGTTGCGCTTTATATAACATTGATTTTTAAAGCCGAGCTGGAAGCACTGGTTTATTAATTAAATAAAGGATAGTCGTTATGGACATTACTCAGCTTCTCTCATTTTGTATGCAACAAGGTGCGTCTGATTTGCATCTCAGTGCCGGCAATCCACCTGTATTCAGGCTTTATGGAGAGTTGCGCAGGGTAAAGACAGAACCGCTTGAGGCAGAAGAGATACAGGCTATGCTTTTTGCTGTGATGAGCAAGGAGCAAAGAGAAGATTACACTGCCGAGAAGGAGCTGGATTTTGCCATAGCATTTGGCGAGCACTCACGTTTCCGTGTTAATATATTCAAAAGCCGTAACGGTATGTCGGCTGTTTTTCGGGTTATTCCGTCGAAAATTCCAACATTAGCGGATTTGGATATGCCTGCAATTTTCAGGCAATTCTGCTCGCTTGACCGCGGTCTTGTATTGATTACCGGCCCATCCGGTAGCGGTAAGTCCACGACGCTTGCGGCTATGATCGATCATATTAACAGCACTCAGAAAAAGCACGTTATAACGATTGAAGATCCGGTTGAGTTTGTTCACCGTTCTAAAAAGTCGCTTATCAATCACCGTGAACTAGGTAGCGATACACATTCATATGGGCGTGCCTTACGCGCTGCTTTGCGCGAAGATCCGGATGTGATCCTTGTCGGAGAGCTCAGAGACTATGAAACAATCTCTCTTGCTTTGACAGCAGCAGAGACGGGCAGCCTCGTTTTTGCGACGCTTCATGCCAACTCAGCGCCGAAGACAATCGACCGTATCATTGATGTTTTCCCGCGAGAGGAAAAAGATATGGTGCGCGCAATGTTGGCAAGCTCTCTACAAGGTGTTGTCTCGCAACAGCTCCTCAAACGCAAAGGCGAAGAGGGGCGCATCGCAGCTTTTGAAACGCTCGTTGCCACGCACGCTGTACGCAATCTGGTTCGCGAGGGTAAGGTTTATCAACTGGCCTCTGTGATGCAGACAGGCGCTCGTCACGGTATGATGACGATGGAAGATGCGATTACCGATCTTGTCGCGCACAATATGGTCGACCGTAAAGAAGCGTATCGCGGCCTTGCCACGGCACTTGATCTGGATAAGTCTTCTATCGAGGATATGGCTTATCTCAATGCTTTGGGCGGTGAAGATACGCTCGGCCATTTCTCCGGCGAGCGCAAAGCTTACGGATTTTAAAAATAGAGGCACCCAATAATTCAGAGTTATTGGCACAAAAAAATGAGCCTAGGCGTTTAGTTTCACCCAGGCTTTTGTGAATACGTGATTTACCATTATGAATTAAGCTGCGCGCCCCATCGCCAGGAACTTGTCCTCACGGGCTTTGCGCAACGCACTGCCGGATTGGCCGTTATATTCTTTAAGATCTTTTTCGATCTGAGTGCTTACGGCTTTGAGCGTTTCTGCATGGTTGCGATGTGCGCCACCCAAAGGCTCTTTGATGATCGTGTCGATCAGCTTATTATCTTTCATATCTCGAGCCGTCAGTTTCAGCGCAGCCGCGGCATCTTTGGCGTGCTCGGCACTGCGCCATAAAATAGAAGCACAGCCCTCGGGTGAGATGACGCTATAGATAGAAAATTCAAGCATATGGATTTTGTTGGCCGTCGCGATAGCGATAGCGCCACCCGATCCGCCTTCACCAATAATGATCGATGTCATTGGGGTTTCAAGACGCAAAGAGCGTTCGATTGATTTTGCAATAGCTTCTGATTGGCCACGCTCTTCTGCACCGACACCCGGATAAGCGCCTGCAGTATCAACAAATGTAATGATGGGAAGAGAGAAACGGTCAGCCATGTCCATGAGGCGCTGTGCCTTACGATATCCTTCAGGGCGCGCCATACCAAAATTGTGCTTGATGCGCTCTTCGGTGTTTCCACCTTTTTCGTGCCCCATAACAACGCACGCTTCGCCCTTGAAGCGCGCAAGTCCACCAAAAAGGGCATGGTCTTCGCCAAAATTGCGGTCACCGGCAAGTGGTGTAAAGTCAGTAAATAGGCCTGCTAAATAGTTTTTGTAATGCGGGCGTTCTGGATGGCGAGCCACTTGAACAATCTGCGCAGCGGTCAGTTTGCCGTAGGTCTGAATCAACAGGCGTTCGATTTTGTTTTCCATACGCGTGATTTCTTCGGCGATATTCAATCCAGCCGCTTGGTCACCGCTCATATGGCGTAGTTCGGAAATCTTGCTTTCCAGTTCTAAAATCGGTTTTTCAAAGTTCATCTGGCTCATCATGTGCTCTTTTCGTTGTAATTCCGAGATAAAAAAGCCCTCAAATTGAGGGCTCTTTTTAGCAATTATTTTTCCTTAGATCAAACCTTTGTGTGTCTAATCGATAAAAATAAACAGGGATTAGTTATCCGTACCTGTTTTTGACAGGGGATGTTTCTCCTCAACTGTCTTTTTCATCTTATCGCCAAGGACTTGTGTATAGATCTGCGTTGTCGCGATATCCGCATGGCCAAGCATTTTCTGAACAGCGCGAAGGTCGGCGCCATTGCGCAAGAGATGCGTTGCAAAAGCGTGACGCAGAACGTGCGGGCTGACTTTGCCTTCAGGTAAGCCTGCATTGTCAGACAGATCCTTAAGGAGCTGAGCAAAACGTTGGCGTGTCAAGTGACCTGAGATAGATGTCTTGGACGGGAATAGCCATTGAGCTTGTGTCCCGTCATCTTCAGGAGACACAAAGTTCTGGCGAACTTCCAGATAGCTGTTAATCGCATCCTGAGCTGGCTCAGACAATGGAACCATGCGCTCACGACCGCCTTTGCCTGCAATCGTTAGGAACTGCGTTCCTTCACCGATCGCAGCGACTGGCAAGCCAACCATCTCTGAAACACGCAGGCCTGAAGAATAGAGCATTTCAAGTAAGCAAACGAGACGCTTAGACGCAGGCGTACCAGGTGCGGCAGCCGTTGTAATCAATGCGTTCACTTCTTCTTCCGTCAATGTTTTTGGCAAAGTACGCTTTTGTTTCGGGCTTTCGATATTCGACGTTGGGTCTTCCTCACGCATATTTTCGCTAATGCAAAAACGATAGAACTGACGCAACGCAGATAGACGACGCGCTCTTGTGCGGTCGGAAATCTTGCCTGAACGCTTGCCTTTAACGTGTACACGTTCGGCAAGCTCTGTCATGTACGATTTAATGACATCCGGAGACGCCTTCACGATATCGACATTTTGTGGCTTAATAAAAGCAACAAAGTCATTCAAATCACGCTCATAGGCGGAAACGGTGTTTTGTGCAGCACCTTTCTCAGATACAAGCATATCTAGGAAAGACTGAACCGCTGGATGGTTCGGGTCTTTCGGTAGTGCGGGTCTTCCTGGGCGAGCCATAATGCATAACTCCTTTCAAATCAGTTGCGCTCCTTCAAAAGCTGTGTCGTCTCGGCGATTATACGCTTCTTCTGGTCTTTGTTTATTATAGTAATTAAGGTTCCTAACACAGCTTTAAACTGTTGAGAAGGCATCTTATACAGATTATCCAACCCCAACAGTGGTGTCACAGCAATATTTATGCCATGTGGCTTATCCTGTCCCACAACAGGATAAATCCCTGCAACACCGATACTATGCATTACATAATCAAATTTGTTTGTCAAGAACAAAAACTTTTCATAACTACCTGAGAATGGGGTGTCACTATCCGATTCGGCTATCGAATCCTGTGATATTAGCCAAATATTGGTGCATAAATTGTTTGAAAACAATGGTTTAGGCGTTGTGCAATAAAGACTGAACCATGTTTTGAATTCTGTGGAAGAAAATTTTTCCTGTTCATTAAAAACACGTATGATCCATTCGGGCTCTACGCTGTTATCATTTGATTGTTTTTGTTCTTTTGAATCTTCTGGAAAGCGAGGAATTGTCTTGCCTAGGCGCATATAAAGCAAGGCTATGTCAAAGCGCGTTTCAAAAGATAATTCCGGTTCAAATATATCGATACTGTTAAATCCCAGAAGTTGATCCAATAAAGAATGCGGAAGTGTGTTGCGAGCATCAAGAATAGATTGGAATGCTTGTTTTTGAGTTTTGTCGGCTATGTCCTTACGAGATTTTAGGTTCGCATCAAGAAGCGCGCGCACTGATTCGAAAAGTTTATCATTGCTTTGGTTATCGAGAGACTCAAGCTCTGTTGCGGAAAGGGCAGGCAGCCCATAATCAAGCAATTGATAATGCGCGATGAATTTATGGATGTCTTTTGTTTCGGGCTGTATGATGAGATAACGTAAAACAAACGGGTCTGATTTTCTAGCCCAATCAGGCATGGTCGTTAGTGAAACCGAATTTTCGGCGAAGGCGAAGGCTTTGTCCTCAAGGTTCATGGCAAGGAAGGCGTCTACCTCTTGAAGCTTGGTGTTTTTTTCGGCCTTAGGTTTTTCGCTGCTCTTCTCTAGTGGCTTTTCGCTATCATTATTAGAAAGAATGTCGGCACATAGCTGGTCGAGTCGTGCCCATTCAAGACTTCTTGTTTTTTGAATAAGGCAGGCAAGATCCGTGTCTTGGTTGAAAAGTGTGGCTAATATACCGGCTTTATGCACGGAATCAGGCAAATTATCAGGATTTGGATGTTGATACAGTCTCAAAGCGTCTTCAAATTGAGCCAGACGGAGTAGGGCAAGAATGCGAAAGCTTAGGAAATCAACTCGCTTGTCTTCCGGTGTTTGTTCTTCCCAGTCTTTTGGCTTGGCAGGTGTTAATAAAGCACGTCGTGCAATAGAGCGGTCAATAGCATTCATATCCGTGCGCCAGCCATCGATACTCAGATAAAGCATCTCACGCGGTAAATCTTGCCATATAGTGGATGGGTAGCCGCCTTTTCTCTCGAATAAGGGGCCATCACCTTCATATGCCTGGACATTTTGTGAAAAGCAAAAGACGAGACAAAGGCATAAAGCGAGCAGGGCTCGGAGATTAGCGTGCCTTGAATTCGTCATAAGAATACTCGATGACCTTTGTTTCTGGCTCAATCTTGACCGGACGAAGGCCGAAATAAAGGAAAAGTGCGAAGACAATGCCAAGTGACCCCAAAAGGAAAAGTGTACCTGCTTTGGGAAAAATGCCTTTTCTGCGCGGTTGTGTTTGTATTAATGCCATGACCCTTGTATAGAAAAAGGAAAGGGAAAAGTAAACCTAGAAAGCGATATTAAATATGGATTTGGCAAGTTTTGATACTGAGATGATTGTCTCGATTGTTTCAATTTTTGTTTTGTTATGTCTGTCCGGCTTTTTCTCGGGCTCCGAGACAGCGTTGACTGCGGCTTCAAAACCCAGAATGCATGGCTTGGAAAAGGACGGTAACAAGCGGGCGGGGGTAGTAAACCGCCTGCGTCAGCGCAAAGACCGTATGATCGGTGCGCTTCTTTTGGGAAACAATCTTGTCAATATTTTGGCCTCTGCTCTGGCGACGGCTGTACTTATCAAAGTCTTTGGAGAAAGTGGTGTTGTGTATGCGACGTTGATTATGACGCTTTTGGTTTTGATTTTTGCCGAAGTCTTGCCCAAAACATATGCGCTTTTGCATTCTGACAAAATGGCGATGGCTATCGCGCCCATAATCAATGGTGTCGTGGTTGTATTCTCGCCTGTGTCCGAAACAGTAATTCGTATCGTTTATCTGGTTTTACGTTTATTCGGTGTTGATCCTGATAAAATCGAAGATAGTAACGAGGAAGAGCTGCGCGGGGCGATTGAAATGCATGAAGGCCCGTCTCAAGAGACATTCGAACAGCGCGCGATGCTACGTTCTATTTTGGATCTGGCCGAGGTCGAAGTCTCCGAAATCATGACCCACCGCAAAAACATGATTACAATTGATGCAGATCAACCGCTCGATCAGATTGTGACACAAGTGCTGAATTGCCCTTATACAAGGCTCCCGATCTGGCAGGGGAATCCTGATAACGTTATCGGTATCGTTCATGCGAAATGGTTGATGCGGGAGCTGCGTGAGCACGGGAATGATTTATCCTCTTTCGATATCAGCGAGATCGCGTCGGAGCCGTGGTTTATTCCTGAGAACACACCTTTGTTCGATCAGCTTCAGACCTTTCGCCAGCGTAAGGAACACTTCGCCCTGGTTGTTGATGAATATGGCTCTTTGATGGGCTTGGTCACATTAGAAGATATTCTGGAAGAGATTGTCGGTGAGATTGACGATGAGCATGATGTCTCTGTGCCGGGTGTTAAGCTACAGCCAAACGGTACATATTTGATCGAAGGCACTGTTCCTATCCGTGATTTAAATCGTGAATATGAGTGGAATTTGCCCGATGATGAGGATTACTCAACATTGGCCGGCTTAATTTTGTATGAAAGCAAGATGATCCCTCAAGTCGGACAGGTTTTTAATTTTCATGGTTTCAGGTTCAAGATTTTGGGGCGTCAGCGTAACCAGATCACTGAGCTTCGTGTCTATCCTCCTGTTCCTGATGAAAAAGAATAAAGAATAGTGTGGTGAATTAGCGAGCAGACGCTACTAGAATTGCTTTAGCAGGCGATTCAGGTAATCACGTTCGGATTTAGGCCTGGTATAATCGCCTGCACGATCACGCAGAGTGTTGAGAATATCACGCAGTCGCTTTTGTGTCGCCTCATCAGGGATCTCGACATCCGAGCCGCTTAGGCGGTTTTGTCCACTCTCGTCACGTCTTCGCCCTAAGGGATCAATGCCACCCTGTTGCTCACCTGGTGCGAACATAGGGTTCATCATAGCCATCATTTGCTGTTGCATTTCTTCCATCATATTTTGCTGGCCTTGGCGCAAATAATCTATGGCGTTTTGCTGTGCCGGTATTGAGCGTTGGGGGTTAATCTGCCTGAGTGCGGTTTCACTTTTCCGCATTTCAAATTCAGCTTCGCCCAAGCCTTCAGGGATTTTACCCAAAATATCCGAAGATTCGCGCATCAGCTCACCAAGGATGTTACGCAGTGCTTTTTGCTCTATATGCCGGTTTTGCGCGCTTTGAGCCGTTTGTGAGGATGGGCTGGATTGGAGCGTCTGGGCGAGGTCTTTGGTAACATCCAAAAGCTCTTCTTGGGATTCAATCAGCTTTTCCAGCTCATTTGCGCTTTCCATGGAAAATTGCATGGCTTGTGGCGCGCGCTGCTGGAGGTCTGGCACGATATTTTGTAAGAAGTCCTGAAGGCGTGAAAGCTTATCCTTTGCGCTGTCGCTATCGCCTTGCTCAAGGTCGCCGAGAAGGTTGCGCATGAATTGGTCAAAATCCTGACGATCGATCATCCGCTCGGCCCTTTCTTGCGGTAACATTCCATGCCCTTCGGGATCGATCTGTTTCAGGTCACGTTCTATTTGATCGCGAAGGCTATCTACATAGGAATCCAGATTTTGCGCAAGTTCTTCAAAGCGCTTGGCAAGCTCTTCGTCGCTTGCACCTTCATTGAGTGATTGCATCATATTCTCAATGGCCTGAGCCAGCTCTCTAACTCGTTTGGAATGACCAAAATCCTCAAGCCGCATGGCGACATCCCACAAAAGCGGAATCAGCTCTTTTACGGTCTTTTCGCTCGGCGCATAAATGATCCGGTAAAAAGCTGATGATAAAGTCAGAAATGCAACACTATCATCATTAAGTTTTGCTGGGTCGGATGTGGCGTGTATCAGTGCTTCTGCGACGTCTTCGAGAGCAGCTATACCATTCCATGCAAGGCTTTGCCTTTGTTCGATCAGATACCGTGCAACAGGATGCGAGAACGCCCGCTCGGGCAGGATCATCTGAATTTGCCGTATACCGCTCATCTGCGATGCTGCGTCCTCTGCCTTGATCGTCAGGGTGACGGGCAAACCCGCCCAAAGATGGGAGGTTAAGTCAAGTTTTTGTGTGATCTCTTGCGGTGTTTCGCCTCCAGGGACGGCAATAGGGCGACGCTCGGAATAGGGATTGGCATAGATTGGTCCTTCAAGGACTTGGCTGTTATCCAGTTGCAGGTCAAAGTGCAGGGCTGTCACGCCGTAATCATCCTTTAGCATCAAAGGTAGTGAGATCACGCCGTTTTCTTCAATTTTTTGCATTGGTTGCTTCGTGATGAGCGGAGCCTTGTCAGGAATAAAAGTCACAGGCCAATCTGTCTTGGTGAAAGGCCCTTCCTTAATTTGCAGACGTAAATTTTGAGCCTCGGGCGAGGGCGGTGGCAAGATCGACTGACCTGCGTAATTCTGGCTATCTATCTTTGTGAGCGGCATGGCATTATTACGCCCCGGCCATTTAAGGTTGAGCGGTAAAATGCCGAATGTGTATGAGCGCGTTAGAACCCTGATTTCACTTCCCTGTGGCAAATCTGTCATCTTTTCAAGGCCATAGCCGTTGAGCTTTATATCGGGGCGGCCTGTATATTGGGGGGGCAGTATCCAGATGTGATTGTGAAAGTTCTTAGCTGTTTCTGCATTGCCATTATTATTGATTTGAAAGGGTGGAAAGGCTGCCGCTATACGTGGTGTTGCCTGTCCTAGGTTCAGTCCGATTGCTGTGATAAAAAGCAAAAGAGAAAAAATACGGATTGAAAACGGATCAATGCGCGAGAAATAAAGTCCGTAAAGACGATTAGGGAGGGCATTGAGCGTTGCTTTCTGCTTTGTTTGATAGCTTTGCCACAAAGCCTGAGTCTGAATTCCTGTATTAAAAGGAGTATCGACAAGCGCGTCGAGAGGTCTGTGCCTTACATGGTGTTGCGTCTCTAAATATCGGGCGACATCTGATTTCTGTGGCGCTTGAAAGTTACGAATAGTCCATAAAATAATAGCGATTTGTATCCCGCCCCAAAGGCTGAAGCGGATGATGGATTGTGTCCCTTCGGCAGGAAGAGCAAGCGCACAGGCCAGGTAAAAGCATAGCAAGATTAAGCTGGCGAGGATGCCACCTGATAGGCGCTCGAAACACAGCGCTAGCCATGCGAGAAATAAATTGCGTTGGAGCCTGTCTTTAAACATCATCATAGCTATCTAGTATAGCATGAAAGAAAAGGAACAGGCCACGACAAGTTAGCGATTTTCAGACGGATATTGCCGAGGATAGCTGGGGCCGTCATAATTCTGCGGTGGTTTGACGTTCCCGGGTTTTACGCCACAAGCACCAAGAGCAATCGCTGTAAAAAATAATAGAACTAGCTTCATATTTTTGGTTTAAGCGATATAGTTATAAGACGCAATAACAAAGGCATATTATGGGACAAAACAAACAGGGAAAAAAGCCGTGGGGTGTGGTAATTGCCAATCTCTTTTTAGTTATGGTGGCGATCTATCTTGTGGCTTATAGCCCTATTTTCTTTGGGAAAGGGGCTATGACGCAAGCACCGCAGCCATTTACGGCGGTTCCCGAGGCTGTAGACTTTACTGCTGTATACGAACAAGGCTTTATCGATCTTGGTAATGGCGAGTCCGCAACATTTGCAGATTTCAAGGGCAAGCCATTTGTGTTGAATTTCTGGGCGACATGGTGTGCGCCGTGCCTTAAAGAATTGCCGAGCCTTGAAACTTTACACAAAAGCGGTCGTGTTAATGTCGTTACACTTTCGCTTGATCGTTTTGCTGATCCCGAGACAATTCTGAATTTCGCCGTGCAGCGGGCAGGGGTGGAGATGTTACCGCTATACTGGGACAATACGGGACAAATTAACCGTACGCTTAAGCCCAAAGGCTTGCCCCTGACATTATTTATAAATGAACAAGGGCAAGCGATAGGAGCGTATGAAGGGGATTATGATTGGTCTGGTTTTTCTTATGAGCCGTCTTCGCTCTCATCAAATAAAGAGAGATAGTCGCCATAGCCTTCGGCCTCTAAGTCGTCTTTGTGAATGAAACGCAAGGCTGCTGAATTTATGCAATAGCGCATACCGCCGCTTTCGGGCGGGCCGTCAGGGAAGACATGGCCGAGATGGGCGTTACCGCTCTCGCTGCGCACTTCTGTTCTCACCATGCCGTGGCTGGTATCTTCTATTTCTTTGACTTCTTGCTCATATAACGGCTTGGTAAAGGATGGCCAGCCAGAGCCCGAATCGAATTTATCTGTTGAAGAGAAAAGCGGCTTGCCGCTGATGACATCGACATAAATGCCGGGTTCTTTGTTATTCCAGTATTTATTCATAAAGGCGGGTTCTGTGCCGTTATGTTTAGTCACATATTCCTGTAAATCAGTTAGTTCCGGCTTGCCTGTTGCCGGGTCAATGTCTTTTTGTGCCATAGCGTTATATCCCGTAGCGATGATTGCCGTTGCTATAAATAAAAATAGAAGTCGAGTCATATCTGTCCAACCTTTCATAGATTGGTATTCGCCCGAACGGGATGTCTGGTTACAAAAAAGGTTTAAAGCTTATCCGTCAGTTCAGGGACGATATCAAAAAGGTCGCCGACAAGACCATAATCAGCCACCTCGAAAATTGGTGCATCTTCGTCCTTATTAATGGCGACGATGACTTTGGAGTCTGTCATACCTGCCAAATGCTGGATCGCGCCCGAGATACCGATGGCGATATAAAGTTCTGGTGCGACGACTTTCCCTGTTTGTCCGACTTGATAATCGTTAGGGACATAGCCGGCATCAACTGCAGCGCGTGATGCGCCGATAGCTGCACCGAGTTTGTCAGCAAGCTTTTCAATTATTGCAAAGTTTTCTGCCGAGCCCAATGCTCGCCCACCGGAAACGACCCGAGACGCGGCGGTAAGCTCCGGTCTTTCTGATTTTGAGAGCTCTTGCCCGACAAAAGAAGATAGGGAGGAATCAGACCCCGCATCAATATTTTCAACGCTGGCCGCACCACCCTCGGTCGTAGCTTTTTCAAAGGCTGTGGCGCGGACGGTGATAACCTTGGTTTTGTCCGAGCTTTCGACTGTGGCAAAAGCGTTCCCGGCATAAACAGGGCGCTCGAATGTTTTATCGTCAATGACTTTGACGATATCTGATATTTGCTGTGTATCAAGAAGTGCTGCAACGCGAGGGGCGACATTTTTGCCGAATGTCGTCGCCGGAAACAGGATATGGCTGTAGTCTTTTGCAATGCCGACAATGATGGGTGCAATGTTTT
>CAXGMH010000030.1:0-22504 GCA_964010795.1 uncultured Alphaproteobacteria bacterium | reverse complement strand
TAATTTCAATATCAGGGCGGTGAGGGACGATTTCTTCCCAGTTTTTCTCGCTGGGGTCTGAGACAGGCGCGCGCATCACTTTGAAGTTAACGGCGTCGTCCTTGTTTGTTGTGATGTAAAAATAATCACCGCGGTGATCGATATTATATTCATGCCCTTGTCTTAGAGGCGAGATAATGCCCGGGACGGCGTGATCTCCGGCATCGGCTTCTAGCAGGTAAGTTTCACTGCTTTCTGAATTTGCCCTTGTAATAAGGATGTAGTCGCCTGAAAGTGTGCGATCCAAACCCATAAATAATGTGTCGCTGTCATTTTCAAACAGGATGCGGTCCTCCTCAACGGGCGTGCCCAGTATGTGGCATTTCACCCGTTTTGGGCGGTCACCTTCGCGCTCCACGTAATAAAAGCGAGAACCGTCCTTTGACCAAACCGCGCTGTGAGAATCGCAATTGGAGATAACTTCAGGGTGGTCTTCCCCTGTTTCCAGATTGCGGAAGCGAATATCGTAATATTCACTACCTGTTGTATCAACGACATAAGCCATAAGGGAGTGATCGTCGCTGATCTCCAGACTCCCGACATTAAAGAATTTCGTTCCTGCGGCTTCTTTTTCACTGTTTTCATCAAAGAAAACGCTTATCTCGCCTGTTTCTATATGTTTACGCAAATGTGATGGATAGTCCTGTCCCCTTTCGATTTTCCACCAATATTCATAAGGGCCGTCTTTTTCGGGGACGGATTCGTTATCTTCCTCGATGCGGCCGATGAATTCTTTGTATAGTGTCTCTTGTAAGGGCTTCGTATCGGCCATCATTTCTGACTGATATGTGTTCTCTGCTTCGATATGTTGCTTTATCGGTTCCGGCAAAAGTGCTGGATCTCTCAGGGCGTCTTGCCAATTGGGTGCGCGAAGATGGTCAAAATCATCTTGTCTAATGTCGCCATGGGCTTCGTGTGTGATAGGTTGCTTTTTTGCTTTTGGCGGTGTGATGTGGTGACTTGCTTTGTTCATATCATCTTTCATGACGTGATTTGCTTCTAAGTTCAACTGCTTTCCGATTTTATTAAACATAATGTGATGGGCGACGTAAGAAATAATTTGTGGCCGGCCTCTTGAAAGAAGCGGTAAGTTTGTTTAAAAATAAAAAATGGAAAAGCTAATTTCACAATCACTGACATTTGATGACGTTTTGCTCGTGCCGGGGGCTTCTGAGATCCATCCTGCCGACGCACTCGTTGAAACCAAACTCACCAAAGACATTAAGCTTGGTATACCGCTTTTATCCTCGGCGATGGATACGGTGACAGAGCATGAAATGGCTATAGCCATGGCGCAGGCCGGAGGTTTGGGTATTATTCACCGTAATATGGAGATCGGCCAGCAAGTCGAGCAGGTTCGCAAGGTAAAGCGCTTCGTTTCCGGCATGGTGGTCAACCCGATTACCATTCATCCTGATGCAACACTGGCCGCGGCGCTGGATTTGATGGAAAGCTATAAGATATCGGGCATTCCTGTGACCGAACAAAATGGTAAGCTGGTTGGTATCCTGACCAACCGTGATGTGCGTTTTGCTGAAAATCCGGAACAGCCAGTGCAAGAACTGATGACCAAGGATAACCTTGTTGTCGCTCATAATAAAGTTGAGCGCGAGGAGGCTAAAAAGCTGCTTCACAAGCACCGCATCGAAAAGCTCTTGATCGTTGATGATGATTACAAATGTATCGGGCTTGTGACGGTCAAGGATATTGAAAAGGCGATCTTGAACCCGATCGCCTGTAAGGATAATGACGGGCGCTTACGCGTTGGCGCCGCTGTAGGGACGGGACGCACAGGATATGATCGTGCATTGGCTTTGGCGGATGCCAATCTTGATGTCGTTGTTGTTGATACAGCGCATGGTCACTCTAAAAATGTTTTGGATACGGTGACTAAAATCCGCAAAATTCGCTCGAATAATATGCAGGTGATCGCCGGTAATGTTGCCACGGGCGAAGCTGCAAGAGCATTGATTGATGCCGGTGCCGATGCGGTTAAGGTTGGCATAGGGCCGGGATCGATCTGCACAACGCGTGTGGTGGCCGGTGTCGGCGTGCCGCAACTGACTGCTATTATGAATGTGTACGAAGAATGTGCCCGTGTCGGTATTCCTGTGATTGCCGATGGTGGAATACGTTATTCCGGCGATCTGGCCAAGGCTGTTGCTGCCGGTGCAGATGTCGCAATGCTCGGCTCGGCCTTTGCCGGTACGGATGAAGCACCGGGAGAGGTTGTACTATACCAAGGCCGTTCTTACAAAACATATCGTGGCATGGGATCAGTGGGAGCAATGATGCGCGGTTCTGCGGATCGTTATTTCCAAGCGGGCGTGACCACAGAGCAGAAATTAGTACCCGAAGGCATCGAGGGGCGTGTCCCTTATAAAGGGCCTTTGGCGAATGTCTTGCATCAGATGGTTGGCGGCTTGCGCGCAGCTATGGGCTATACAGGGTCAAAAACCATTGAAGAGATGAAAAAACGTGCCCAGTTCACACAGATTACGGCGGCGGGTGTGACGGAATCTCATGCGCATGACATTACTATTACCAAAGAAGCTCCGAATTATCAGCGCAGTAGCTAAGCCCAAGTTGGTCAAAAATGGGTTTTAATTGACATAATCTTTTGCGTTGATTAAAGTTGTATTACGACTGAAGGGGGCAATAATGGCCAAAGCGTCAGAAAACAGCAATGATTACGATAGAGCTATTACCGCTGATGATATTAAGGCGGCCAAAGACTTCACAAAGGTTGCGCGACCTGTGCAGCCTCATCCTATGCACCTCCGTTCTATGTTTATATGGGAACAAAAAGTTGCGTTATATGATTATCTGGTAAAGGCCTTGGAGGGAGATGCTGAGCAAGGGATATCTCCTGTCAAAGAGGGGGATCACAACCCCGAATTTTTGAAAAAACTTCACGGCGGCATAGTTCTGCCACCTATTGTATAAGTAAGTATTGGCATTAAAAAAGCCCGCAAGTTCTGCGGGCTTTCTTGTGTTCTTTATAATTTTTGCCTTTAGTAGCGGTAAGCGTCCGATTTGAAAGGGCCTTCGACGTCAACGCCAATGTAGTCCGCTTGTTCTTGGCTAAGTTTTGTCAGTTTCACGCCGAGCTTTTCAAGGTGAAGGGCTGCGACTTTCTCATCAAGATGTTTGGGTAGCACATAGACTTTGCCTTTCTCATAAGCTTCGGCATTGTTCCAAAGCTCGATTTGCGCAAGTGTCTGGTTGGTAAAGCTTGCCGACATTACAAAAGACGGATGACCGGTGGCGCACCCCAAATTCACGAGACGCCCTTCAGCAAGAAGAACGATACGCTTGCCGTCCGGGAACTCAACTTCGTCAACCTGTGGTTTTACATTGTGCCATTTTAGGTTGCGCAAAGGCTCTGTTTGAATCTCGTTGTCAAAGTGACCGATATTGCAAACAATAGCGCGGTCTTTCATGGCGCGCATATGATCCATTGTAATGATATCTTTGTTCCCTGTTGTTGTCACAAAGATATCGGCAGTCGGTGCTTTGTCCTCAATCGTGGCCACTTCAAAGCCGTCCATTGCCGCCTGCAAAGCGCAGATAGGGTCAATTTCAGTTACTGTGACACGAACGCCCTGAGAAGCCAAAGACTGGGCTGATCCTTTACCGACATCGCCATAGCCGCAGACAACGGCTGTTTTGCCGGCGAGCATGACATCAGTCGCGCGACGGATAGCGTCGACAAGAGATTCACGGCAACCATATTTGTTGTCGAATTTGGATTTCGTCACAGAGTCATTCACATTAATAGCCGGGCAGAGAAGTTCGCCTTTTTTAGCCATTTCATTGAGTCGCAAAACACCTGTTGTGGTCTCTTCGGAGATACCGCGGATATCATCGAAAAACTCGGAAAATTCATTATGCATAAGGATCGTCAGGTCACCACCGTCATCCAAAATCATATTTGGGCGCCAGCCATCAGGCCCTTCGATTGTTTGGCGGATACACCATTCATATTCCTCTTCTGTTTCGCCTTTCCATGCAAAAACAGGAACACCTGATGCAGCGATCGCAGCGGCAGCGTGGTCTTGTGTCGAAAAGATGTTGCAAGAGCTCCAACGCACCTCTGCGCCAAGGGCGGTTAATGTTTCAATCAAAACGGCCGTTTGGATCGTCATGTGCAAACATCCTACGATACGAGCGCCTTTCAAAGGTTGCGTAGCTCCGAATTCTTCGCGCAGAGCCATCAAGCCCGGCATTTCGATTTCGGCCATAGTGATTTCTTTGCGGCCCCACTCTGCAAGAGAAATATCCGCGACTTTAAAGTCTTGTTCTGTTGTTTGAAGCTTTGCGCCCATAGTCATCTGTCCTTTTCTTTTAAAAAAAAATTTAGCCATTAACATCTTTTTTACCAGTTACTGGCATACTGGCTTCTGTTAGGGGATATAACAAGAAAAAACATACAGGGCTATGCCTTTTTGGCTTTGTGGGGTAAAGGGAATGATTAAAAAAACGGAATTCAATAAATCTGTTCGTGTACATAGTTATGGTTACAGGCCGTCCAAGTTGCATGAGCGCGGTTTCCATGTTGTTAAAAGAATTGAAGGATCAAGCACTTATCAGCCTGTGGGAGATTATGTGCCACTGCAAAATAGTGAAGATCCGGCATTATCAGAGCGCAAAGTCATTAATCTGATTTCTGTGTTGAATGAAGAAAATCTTCTTGATTTGAGCGCTGAGACAAAAGCAAAAAGCTTATACCAGCTTAATGAAAACAGTCTATCTGACGACGAAGAAGAGGATGAAACATCCTCCGGATCGGGAAGCGGTAGCTTTATTATGCGTGTCTTGAAAGATGAAGGCGTTTCGGTGCCTGATGCCATGATTTCATTTTCCGATAATGAGACACTGGATAAGTTCAAATCGAATATTAAGCGCTATTGCGCTTCGTTATCAGCAACAGCTCAGACTTTTCGTGCTCCGGCTCTTTACGGTTTGGTTCGCACTGGTGGAGCTGTGGTGCCGCACGCATATTAATTCGGTTTCGGTGCGGCCTTTGTAGTTGTGTCAGGACTGTCTGGCATATCACGGTGATGCGTTGTCACCGCATATCCTAATTCTTGCAAAATAGAAGCGGTCATCTCGGTTAGGAAAACTGAGCGGTGTTTACCGCCCGTGCAGCCGAAACAGATGTGTAAATAGCTCTTCCCTTCCTTTTGATATAGCGGCAGCAAGCGCTCCAGACGTTTGCCTGTATCTTCGAGATAGGGGGCAAAATTCTTGTCTTGTTTTATATAGGATTGGACGTCTTTGTCCTGTCCGGTTTTGGGTCTGAGCGTATCGTTCCAGTGTGGGTTGTTGAGAAAGCGAACGTCCTCTACGATATCTGCATAGCTTGGAATACCTTTTTTATAGCTGAATGATGTAACGGTGACAGAGAAGCTGTCCTTGCCGTTGAGCGCATAATCGGTTTTCAGCAAAGAGCGAAGGTCATGTAGTGTCATGGTTGTTGTGTCGATCACACGGTCAATCAGATATTCCTGTGATAAAATAGCGTCGAATATTTGTCGTTCTTTTTCAATGCCGGCTTTGGGTTCTCGGCCATTTGCCATGGGATGCATACGCCGCGTTTCTGAATAGCGCCGGATCAAAATCTCGTTATTGCAATCAAAGAACAGGGTTTTAACATCATATAGATCATTGTCGCGCAGGCGATTAAGCGTGCCGCTGAGTGTGTCGACATCCATACCGCGTGTGCGGCTGTCCAGTGCAATAGCAATCCCGTTTGTATCCTTTGCCTTTTCTATCAAATCTTCGACAAGAAAAACCGGTGTGTTTTCAAAGCACTCATATCCCGTGTCTTGCAGAGCATGAATGGCTGTGGTCAATCCTGCGCCAGATATGCCTGTTATAATCAATAGCTGTGTTTTTTGTGATGTGCTCATGATTATAATTTATCCTCAATTCGCGGCAGATCAACTGTAAAGCGAGCGCCTTTGATTTTGTTTTCGGCTGTGTATCTGTTTTGAGCAGATAGCTCACCGCGATGCGCTTCTACAATTTGTTTGGCGATAGAAAGGCCAAGTCCTGAGTGATTGCCGTAATCTTCTTGTTCTGGCCTTTGTGTATAAAAACGGTCAAAAACGGTTTCCAGTTTGCCTTCCGGAATGCCCGGGCCTTCGTCATCGACGCGAATGCGCAGCATTGTTTTTGCTGGAATAGCAGTGATTATGATTTTCCCGCCTTTAGGCGAGAAAGAAACGGCATTGCCAATAAGGTTGTCAAAAACTTGTGTCAGTCTGTTTTCATTGCCAAGAACTTTCACGCCTTCGCAGCGTTCAGTGCGGAAGATCATTTCGACATTTTTCACGGCGCCGATGGTTGTTTTGTCGGAGGTATTGTCATTGAGCTGGTGTCGCTGTTGCAGGTTGTCAAATAAGGGCTTGATATCCAGTGGCTGGAATTCCTCTTTAGATAGCTCAGCATCCAGTCTCGATGCGCGGGAGATATCGGTAATTAACCTGTCCAGTCTTTGTATATCGTGATCGATGATCCGTAGCAAAGTGTTCCGTTTTTTTGTGTCTTCTACTTTTCTCAAGGTTTCGATAGCACTGCGCAATGAGGTTAGCGGGTTTTTCAGTTCATGGGAGACATCTGCGGCAAAGGCTTCGATGCTGTCCATGCGGATCCATAACGCATGAGTCATGTCGCGGAAAGCACGTGCCAGCTCGCCAATCTCATCATGGCGTTTGTCCATATCAGGCAGCTCGATGTCTCTGCTTTTGCTGATGCGGATTTTCTCTGCGGCGCGCGCCAGTCGTTTGAGTGGCCCTGCCATAGTGTTAGAAAGATATAATGAGAAGACAATTGTGATGCCGAAGACAATCAGGAAGATCTTCAAGATCTCGACTTGCATCTCACGCACTTGCTTTTCGATATCTGTTGCGGGTTTGGTGAGGTAGACAACGCCGAGGACTTGCCGAACACGTTGCACAGGGGCTGCTGCACTCATAAAGACAAGATCGCGGCGTGGATGCGCCCATGCCGTAGAGGAGGGGACACCGTCAAGAGCGGATAGAGCATCGGGAAAAGATAAAGCATCAAAAGAGTTCATATCAGGATGCTGCCTGAGGCTTAGGCGTCGCGGTAAAACAGATAAGAGCTTATTCGCGAAATGTCCGAATATTTGATTTATTTGCACCCTGCCTTGCGGGATTGGTGTCTGGTCTATGGCGATGGCTCCGCTGGGGCCTATAAGTTTTGAGGAATCAGCGATTAACTCTCCGCGCGTATTATAAAGACGCACATTCATCGTTTGTTTGTTTTCGGAAAAGCGCCTGACCATTCGACCGGCCAGTTCAGGAATGATGCGTTCGCCTGCAAATGTCTGATAGGGGCTGGAATTCGGCTCTAATCTAATTTGTGTCGCACCTTCGGCGATAGCACCTGCAAAAAGCTGTGCTTCGGCGCGCATGGACTCAAGCTCGGCCTCGATCAGGCGATCCTGATATTGCACCACATATAAAATACCCACGCCAAGCATGACGACTGCCGTCAGATTGATGGCTAGAATTCTTAATGTGATGGCTGATATAGCCCGTCTTTTAAACAGAGGTTTTATTGCAAAAGTCCCCTTATTGAGCGGTTTCTTCCTTGTAACGATACCCGACACCGTAAAGGGTTTCAATCTGAGAAAACTCAGGATCGGATTTTCTGAACTTTTTGCGGATGCGTTTGATGTGGCTATCGACTGTGCGGTCATCGACATAAACGCTCTCACCATAGGCGATATCCATGAGCTGTTCTCTGTTCTTAACGAGACCTGGGCGATGGGCGAGTGCTCTTAGGATAAGATATTCGGTGACGGTAAGGGCAATGTGCTGATCTTTCCAGCTGCATATATGGCGAGCATCATCAAGCTTGAGCGAGCCGCGTTTGATCTGTGATTGCGCATCATCTGAAACATCGTTGCTAGAGGTTGTATTCAGCGATTGTCTGCGCAGTAAAGAGCGAATGCGCTCGATCAAAAGACGTTGAGAAAAAGGCTTGGTGATGTAATCATCTGCGCCCATGCGCAAGCCTAGAATCTGGTCGATCTCGTCATCCTTGGAGGTCAGGAAAATGACAGGGACTTCGCTTGTTTGTCTCAGGGTTTTTAATACCTCCATGCCGTCCATGCGTGGCATTTTTACGTCAAGGACAACAAGGTCACTCGGTGTGTCTTTAAGCTTATCAAGGGCGGCACGTCCGTCTGTGAAGGCGTCAACGATGAAGCCCTCTTCCTCAAGAGCTATGCTCACAGAGGTTAAAATATTCTGGTCATCATCGACAAGAGTAATTTTATGGCTCATATCTCAATCGTATGTGCCGCGCTTTCGCAAATCAAGCGTAAAGGTTTATCTGTCAGTCTTTTGCTGTAGTTGCGTGAGAACCTCACCGGCAAGGTAGAGCGACCCTGCGATGATAATGCGTAGCGGCATTTGTGCGGAATGAAGGTTTATGATCTCGGTAATGGCATTCTTGAAATCGGAATAGGCGTATGCCTGCAATCCTGAAACCTCTTTGATAATCTCGGCCAATGCGTTTGCCGTTTGTGGATGATGACCTGTTTGTATCGGTAATGTTCCGATCCGGTCAAAATAGGGCGCAATTGGCTCTAAAAAGCTTGCCGGATCACGGCTTGCCTGCATTCCGAATAAAAGATAATTGGCAGTTGGTTCGGGGTCATTGCGTTTGCATTCAATCAAAAACTCCTTGATAGCAAGTGCTGCGGATAGATTGTGTCCGCCATCAAGGAGAATACGAATATTACGGCCATGCAGGGCGCAATGCTTAATGCTTTGAGGTGTAATATCCTGAAGCCTTGCGCGCCATTGTGCTGTCTCAAGTCCCTGTTGTATCTTATCTCTTTGAAAGATGTAGCCTTGATTTTCAAGAGCTGTAACGGCGCTAAGCGCTGTGGTGGCGTTGTCTTTTTGGTGTGAGCCGCAAAGAGATAGTCTTGAAAGGTCGTAAGTGCTGTGGGTTTGCGCAGCGAGATAAGTCTTTGCGTGCTTTTTTTGCGCAATATCGATGAGTGTCTTTTGTGCGTCGGCGTAGTGCTGTGCTGCAATGACCGTAGGTGTTCCGTTGGTGATGATGCCGCCTTTTTCAGCAGCAATCTTATCTATGCTATCGCCAAGGAACTGCATATGGTCATAACCGATATGGGTGATGATCGCGAGTGCTTTATCTTTTATGATGTTGGTACAGTCCAGTCTTCCGCCCATGCCGACTTCGAGCAAGAGGAAATCGGCATCATTTTTGTGCGCTGAAAACAAATAAAAGCCAAGAGCGGTGGTGAATTCGAAGAAAGTGAGGGGGAGGTCGTCCACCTGATCCCATAGAGTGTCGAGTGTCTGTGATAATACATCATCAGATATCTCTTTATCCGAGAGCATGATGCGTTCGTTAAAACATATAAGATGCGGCGAGGTCAGTGTGTGAGTTTTATAGCCGTTTTGATTTAAAATGCTGCGCAACATGGATAGGGTAGAGCCCTTGCCGTTTGTGCCTGCAACATGGATAACGGGTGGTAAGTCTAAATGCGGATTGCCCAGACGTTCGAGGAAAAGCTCATAAGGAGAACCTTCCAGTCTGAAATCGATGTCGCGGTTGTGCAGATTATAGATGCGGTCAAGCTTTTCGCTAATCTCCGTATTCGGGTGATTGGCGTCTGCTCTTACAGCCGTATCTGGGGTGATTGTGACCATGGCCCCCTGCTGCTTGCTCACTTATTTATTTGACGGCTTAACGTGAAGAGGCGCGTTTGGGTGTGCTCGCAGCGTGCTCTTGATCGTCGCTATCCAAAGTGGGTGCCTTTGCCAGCGGCACAATATTGTCCGCTTGTGCATGGGCTGCTTGAGGTGATTGCGAGGATTTGGCTGCGCTGGATGCGCCCTTCTTGCCTTGTGGTTTGCCCTTTGCTTTCTTTGACGAGCCGTTGCCTGTCTCGGATGCGTTAGGGGCAGGCTTTTTCATCAGCATAGACAAAATGGAGCCGATTTCTTTGGCGAGCTTTTTGCGCTCGATAACACGGTCAACCATGCCGTGCTCATAGAGATATTCAGCTGTCTGGAAATCGTCAGGCAGTTCTTCTCTGATCGTTTCCTGAATAACGCGTTTACCGGCAAAACCGATTGTCGCGCCAGGCTCGGCGATATGGATGTCTCCAACCATTGCAAAAGAGGCGCTGACACCGCCTGTTGTTGGATTGGTCAATAGGACAATATATGGAAGTCTTGCCTGTTTGACGCGGTTAACGGCCACAATTGTGCGCGGCATTTGCATAAGGGACAAAGCGCCTTCTTGCATACGGGCACCACCAGAGGCAGGGATCACGATCAATCCGGCCTTTTTATTCACGGCGTGTTCTGCGGCCTTTACAATACCTTCACCCACAGCTGTGCCCATAGAGCCACCCATAAAGGCGAAGTTAAAGGCTGCTATAACTGCAGGCATTCCACCGATTTTGCCTTCGGCGACAACGATGGCGTCTTTTTCACCTGTTTTGCTTTGTGTTTCTTTCAAGCGATCAGCATAACGCTTACGGTCGCGGAATTTCAACGGGTCATGCGGGACTTTTGGCGTTTCAATACGCTTGTATTTGCCTTCGTCAAATAACGATTCTAAGCGCTTCTCGACAGGCATAGCCATATGGAAGCCACAATGAGAACAGACATTTTGAGCCTTTGCCAGGTCGCTGGAAAACAGCATTCCTTCGCAAGAGAGGCATTTTTGCCACAAATTATCAGGCACGTCCTTTTGTGTTGACACGAGTGCGCGAATTTTTGGTCGGACAAAATTAGTAAGCCAGTTCATATGTCTCTTCCTTTACGTTATTGCAAGACAGCTAGTTATCTCAAAAAAATCTATATGGGGTCAAGTCTTAAAGGCTGCTTCTGGAAAATGTCCCTATTTGCAGCTCTTTAAAATATCAAGTGCGGCCTGTGCCGGATGATCTGCCTTGAGGATCGGACGTCCGATAACCAGATGGGTCGCGCCGACCTTGATAGCCTCTTGAGGTGTCATAACCCGTTTTTGGTCGTCTTTTGCGCTTCCCTTGGGGCGGATGCCCGGAACCATAAGGATAAAGTCTTTGCCGCAACTTTTACGCAGGCTCTCGACTTCCTTAGCAGAGCACACAACGCCTTTCATGCCGCTATCCTTAGCGAGTTTTGCCAGCCGCTCTACCATGCTTTGCGGGCCTTCATTGACACCGAGTTCGGCCAGCGCCGCCTCATCCATACTGGTAAGAACAGTAACCGCCAGAATATCCGGTGCTTTGCGTCCGAATTTGGCAGCCGCTTCGGCAGCAGCTTCCATCATAGCGCGCCCGCCAGTGGCGTGGACATTGATATAGTCGATATCCAGCGGAGCCACAGCCTCAACGGCGCCGGCAACTGTGAACGGAATGTCGTGGAATTTCAGGTCGAGAAAAATAGATGTGTTCTCGCCTGCAACGGATTTGACTGCTTCAACGCCTTTAGGGCCGTTGGCATAGAAAAATCGCATTCCGAGTTTAAGCCCGATTTTGCCTTGGGTTTGTGTGTTGATTAATGTACGGGTCAGGTACAAGACCTGATCGAGGTCATGCGTATCAATGGCGACGTAAATCTTCGCCTGTGCCGCATTCGGCTTTAAACCATGTTTCATTTATGGGGGACTTTCTGATCTTGTGAGGTGTTATTTGTTTTTGTTTTATCCGTCGTCTTTGAAATTCGGGAGAAAAGGCTGGCGAGCCTGTTCAGGCCTGTCGCAATAAAACAGGTTAGGAAACCAAGCAGAAAACTGCTTAGCACAATTAATGTAAGTGATGTGTTGACCGGTTCGTGGAGCGGAGAAATTATCAGGTTAACTTCATGATAATTGGCAATCATGAAAAAAAGCAGAATAAGCAAAAGCGGCAGAACCAGTACAAATCTCAGGATTTGTATGAACATATATCTAGCCTGATTTGCTGTTCAGACGTTCATGCAAGAGTTTGCCGGTTTTGAAAAAAGGCATATTTTTTGCTTCGACTTCTACGCTCTCGCCCGTGCGTGGGTTGCGTCCTGTGCGTGCTTCGCGGTGTTTAACAGAGAACGCCCCAAAGCCACGGAGCTCAACGCGGCCTCCGTCAGCCAGCTGGTCTGACATTGTTTCGAATACTGTTTCAACTATGCGCTCGATGTCACGCAAATAAAGATGCGGGTTTTTTTCCGCTAGTCTTTGAATAAGTTCTGATTTTGTCACTTGTAAATCTCCTAATGGGATAATTCTATCACTTTATCGCCAAATTTTTCCAACAATGCAACAAAGAGGGGCGCAGGTCAAGAATTACCGTTTGTATGCGGTATTGTTGCATATCATCGCTTTCTGTTGCGGATGATTGGATTTTTTATGGATAAGCAGGCATTAAACCCTTTTGTATTTGGATTTTTTTCATTATACAAAACTATGGCATTCGATCCTAAGACGCAAAAACCGTTTCTGATAACCCTGACCGGGGATTTGGGCAGTGGCAAAAGCTCACTGGCAAAGCGCCTTTGTGCCTATTTCGAGGCCGACTATTATTCTACCGGCTCTGCGCAGCGTAAACTTGCTGCAAAGCGCGGTGTTTCAACGCTTGATCTGAATAAAATGGCAGAGACGGACCCGTCTATTGATCGAGAGATTGACTCTATCTTTGAAAATTTGGCCTATGAGGAGAAAACCTATGTCGTGGATTCTCGCATGGCTTGGCACTTTCTTCCCAATTCTTTCAAGTTGCGCTTGACGGTTGAGCCAGAGACAGGTGCTGTGCGCATTTTGGGTGACCAGAAGCGCACAATGGAGGGGTATGAAGATGTGGCTGAGGCACTTGAGATGATCCATAAGCGCAAAAGTAGCGAACGCTCTCGTTTTCAGAACTATTACGGCGTTGATACAGAGGATGAGACGAATTACGATCTTATCGTTGATACGACGACATTGTCGCATGAGGCTGTGTTCGAGAAGGTTCGTGCCGCCGTTGAGCGTTATTTAGATGAAAAGGCCGAAGAGCAGAATCAAGCGGCGTCGCGCTGAAGTGAAACGCCTGTGCTGCCTTGTTTGGCCTTGTATTTAAGCGGTAAGCTGATCGTTACCTTTGTTCCTTTGTCAATTTCAGAAACAATATCAATACGGCCGTTATGCAGTTCGGCCAGGTCTTTGGTGATAGACAGTCCCAAGCCAGAGCCTTCATATTCTTTGGCATAGTCATTATCAACCTGCTCGAAGGCATTGGTGATTGTTGGTATTTTGTGTGAGGGAATACCGATACCGGTATCGCTTACGGTTAGTTTTACCATGCCTTTTTGTTCATCGGTGCTTAAGCGGAGGCAAACGCAGCCGCCTGATTTGGTGAACTTGATCGCGTTAGAAAGCAGGTTCAGCATAATCTGCATCACGGCGCGACGATCGGCCTGTAACGTTAAATCTTCGTCTTCGATCTCGGATGTGAGGGAGACACCCGCGTCAACAGCACGGCCTTCCATCATGTGGAGTGCTAAGCGACCGATCTTTGCAATATTGAGGTTCTCAATATCAAGTTCGTATTTTCCGGCCTCGATGCGTGACATATCTAGAATGTCGCTGATGAGATCGAGGAGATGTTCGCCACTTTCGCGGATGCCAGCAATGTAGTCGAGGTACTTTTCTGTGCCGATGGGGCCAAGTAACTGGCGCTGCATCATTTCGGAAAATCCGATAATGGCATTAAGCGGGGTACGTAGCTCATGGCTCATATTGGCTAAGAAACGAGATTTTGCGGCATAAGCCTGCTCAACGGCTTCTTTGGCTTCTTTCAAATCGCGCTCGTGCTGTAGGCGCTCGGTCTCGTCTTGCATAATGCCGAACAGAGCGACAACCTCGCCGTCGTCGTCAAATTCACAACGGCCTTCGCAATGAACATAACGGATGCTGCCATCTTTGCGGTAAATGCGGAAATCAATGTCATAATTGCGTTTTTCAATGATAGCGCGTTGGAAGGCTTGGATGACACGGCCTGTATCGCGGCGGTGTACGACTTTGTTCACGTTTTCGATGCTCGGTGTAAATGCTGTCGGGTCTTGGTCGAAAATCTGGAACAGCTGGTCAGACCAACGGATCTCGCTTTCGCCTGTAACCCAGCGCCAATGTCCCATATGGGCAAGTTCTTGCGCCTCTGAGAGTTGTTGCTCGCGGTACCGCAATTTATGTTCGTTTTGCTTGATCTCGGTTACGTCGCGGCCAAGTGCGTAAAGCGTGTTGCGGATGTTCTTAACTTGCCATTCGATCCAGAAAAGCCCGCCGCTTTTTCCTTCTATGCGTGCTTCGAAATAGGTTGAGGGCGCAATGGAATGAACGCGTGCATCACCGGAAAGGCTGAAAAGCGCGTTTTTGACATTGGTTTTATCATCGCTATGGATCAGTTCGAGAAAGCTGACATTTTTCAGTTCTTCACTATTATAGCCAAGCAATCGAGAGAAGTTTTCATTGTGGCATTCAAAGCGACCATCCGGACGGATAATAGCATGAAGCTCGGTTGACATGGCGCTGAAGGCGTTATGCTCTTCAGAGCTGAGGCTGCGAGGTTCTACCTTTGCATGAGGGTTATTTGTAATGCCTGCGTTTGAGTCATTTGCAGCAACGGCTTTGCCGTTCTCTTGGTTTTTGCCTTGGCTGTCATCGTCTTCACTTGAGCGTGTTACGCGCTGGACGAAACGTTGCAATAGTGCTGTGCGCGCTTGTTTCTGCTCGTCACTCTCGCCGCGTCTTTTGTTGTGTTTTTGCTGCTCGGCATCGCTGGATGCAATAAAGACATTGTCGCCCGTCTTAGATTGGACCCAGTCACATTGAAAGGCGCTAAAGCCGAAGTCATGGCCTTGCGGAGCTTGTAATTTGATTTTGTGAATGCCGTCTTCGGGCAGCGTAAAGGCGGCTTTGTCCTTGTTGCCTTTAAAATGGATAAAGGAAGAGGCAGGTTTTCCTAGAACGTCTTCTTCTTTGACCTGCATCACGTCAAAGAATCCTTTGCTTGCATAAAGGCAAATACCGTCTTCGTTTAAAACAAATCTAATGACGTCTTTATAGCTGTTTTGTGTTTTGTCGATGGTCGGTGAGGGGGCGTTTGACGAATGTGATTCGGTGACGGATCCACGATTGCGCTCATTGAATGAGCTGCCCGAAAAAGCCTGTTTTATCATGTTTTGCAAGGCGTGCATCGTATATCCCGGTCGAAAGTATTTTAAACTTGCCAGAGGCATTTATAACACATCCTTTCTGATTTTCATAAAAAAATCCACCCTTATCTTAATAACAAGGGTGGAATTATTCGGTTAACAAAAGATTAAGAACTCTAAATGAGACTTAACAGCTTTTCTTTAATATTTGACGGAGCAACCATATGGTTGTGTGTTGCCGTGTTCGATTTCTTCGCCGTTCTTAAGGGCATTCAGAGCAGCTTCGACGTAATTGGTTGCGCCTTCAACTGTTGAATGACGTGCGCTGTCGTTATCATCAATTGCGCCTTGGTAGACAACGACGCCATGCTCATCGATAACGAACATATGCGGTGTTGTTTTTGCGTCGTATAAACGGCCAATTTCGCCACTTTCATCAAGCAATACAGCCGTTGGAGAAGCGTTACGCTCTTCCGTCAGGGTATTTGCTTCTTCTGCGCTGACATGGCCTTGTTTACCGGGAGCGGAAGAGATAACTGTAAGCCATACAACACCGTCTTCTGTCGCGTGTTTTTGCAACTTCTGCATATTGCCGGTTTCATAATGTTTTACAACATAGGGGCACTGGTTGTTTGTCCACTCAAGAACCACAGTCTTGCCCGCAAAGTCACTCAAGGAATGGCTTGCACCATTGCTGTCTGTGGCCGTGAATTCAGGAGCTTTTGCGCCTGTTTCGACGGAGGCGTTAGCCGTAGCGGAAAAAAGGCCAAAGCTCAAAACCGCAGCAAATAAGGTAGATAGAAAAGTTAGTTTACGCATCGTCTATCCTCTCTCGTAGAGTTGGTTGGTTTAAATTTTTATTCCGCCGTTATGGCATTGCGTACGATATCATTGGTCAGCAATTGCGGCAGAATTTTTTCTTTCGGGCGCTCGCCAGTCTCAGAGTCGGGCGCTCCGTAAAAGACATAGATGGGAACGCCGTTGCGTCCATAGCGGTTCAAATATTTTTTGATTTCCGCATTTCGGTTGGTCCAGTCACCTTTGATATAAATCATATTCATATCAGCAAAAAGTTGTTTGGTAGGCTCGGTCGATAGAGCAACGCGCTCATTGGCAAGGCAGGTGATGCACCAAGCAGCCGTCATATTTACCAGAACAGGGCGATCTGTGGCAAGTGCGTCCTCTAAAGCCTTTGGCGAATAGGCAACGGCTGTTATTTCACCTGTTTCTTGAGTCGTGGCCTGCGCTTGCTCAACCGTCTCGGCGATCTCTGTTTTGGTTGGTGCATAAATCGCATAAATCGACAGTCCCACCATTATCCATGCAAGCAAAACCAGAATACCTCGCATCAAAGGATTGCCGGGGAGAGTTTTAAATAACCATACGGCAAAGGTTAGTGTTGCGGCACCGGTAATCATATAAAGCGCGGCATCCGCACCTGTTTGCTGGGTGTAAACCCATAGCAGCCAAAGCGCTGATCCAAACATCGGGAATGCGAGGAACTGACGGAAAACATCCATCCATGCACCCGGTCTCGGTAGAATTTTTTGTAGGGGCGGGATCGCTGTGAGCAATAAATACGGGAATGCGAGGCCGAAACCTAGTGCCGCAAATATACTCAGTGCAATTTCAGGCGGTTGAACGAGCGCATATCCCAAAGCGCCAGCCATAAAGGGGGCTGTGCAGGGGGTGGCGACAAGCGTTGCCAATGCACCGGTAAAGAACGACCCGGAAAAACCTTGTGCACGGGTTAGGCTCTGCCCGGCATTGGTGAATCCGCCGGCAAATTCAAAATAACCCGAAAGATTAAGGCCGATCAGGAATAGGAGATACGTCAAAGCGCCTGATACCAGAGGGTTTTGAAGTTGGAAGCCCCAGCCGACACCGCTGCCGATTTCTTGTAGACCGATTAAAATCATTGCAATGACAAGGAAGCTCAGCACAACACCGAATGTGTAACTTAATCCGTGAAGCAGGGCTTTGCCGCGTTCTCCGTCATTGAGCTTAACAAGGCTGAGGGCCTTCATGGAAAGCACAGGGAAAACACATGGCATGAGGTTTAAGATTAAACCACCAAGAAAGGCAAAGCCGAGTGCGATCAGCAGGCTTGTCGGCGTGCCTTCATCGAGGCTAACAGGCAAGGCCATCTGTGTCGCCTTGGCGTCTGATTGTGTCTGTGCGCTTTCTTGCTCTTGCTGTTTTTGAAGGGGTGATGATGCAGCTATGTCAACGGATGGGGTGATGTAAAGATTTTGTGTTGTTCCGTCTTTTCTATTTAGCTGTAAAACACCCGACAAAGTATCGATTTCCAGAGGTGTGGCGCTGGCCTTCAAGATTGTTACGGTGAAACCGTTTTGGTCTTGGTTTATGGTCTGCTCGCCGCTGCTTTGGATCAGGTTGGCGGTTTCAGGGAAGAAGAACGCAGATGTGATATCTTGTTTGTCTTGTCCGCCGATTTGCAGCTCAAGACTCTCGCCTTTATCAATAATCTGTGCGCTGAATGCGGGGTTGAGCGGGGCGCTTGGTAGAGCTTCCAAAGCAGATGAGAAGTCCTGCTTATTGATCGTTTGTGATGTTTTAGCAACAGGCAGGGTCAGGCTTTGTTTGTCAAATTCAGGGATGCAAATATCCATGCAGACCAGCCACTCGCTATCAACGCTTAGTGTCACTGTTTCTGTGTCGATTGTTTCAGGGGCTGTGATAGGGACCAAGTAACGGACAGTTTCTTCATGCCCGAAATTAACCAAAGGACCATAGGGCAGGGCTTGCGGTGCGGGCCACTGAACTTCGCCATGAGAAAACCCCTCGGGTAGTTCGAGAATGAATTTCGTAGCAGCCCCTGAATCACCCGGGTTTTTCCAATATGTATGCCAGTGATCGACAATCTCATGTTTGACCATGAGCGTGAAGCTCTGTCCTGCAACAACGGCGTTTTTGTCACTCAACAGTGACATCTCGACTTTGGCCTCAAAGTCGTCATCAATCTCGTTTGTGTAATCTTGTGCTTGCACGCTAAACGCACTCATAAAGATGAGGGCGCTCAGGGTTAGGATATTGATAAAAAAATGACGTATTTTGTTGGGGGCTGCAGCCATTGCAAGGCTATGGTCGGGCATATAAATATCCAGTTCTGTTTGGGCTTATCTTTTAAATGTTAATGTTTGTTTTACCCCTGTAGGGCGTGTTCAAAAGCCTGAACGATTTCACGCTCTTTGGCTCCGCCACGAATGACGTGCAAAACCTTTTGGCTGTCAACGTCAAAGAGAACAAGGAAGCCTGTTGCTGCGCCATAAGTTTTCAAAAGTTTTCCAAGGTTTTCCTTATCGGCTGTGGCCTTGGCCTGTTCACGTGTGTCACCGTCAGTCATATCGAACAAGATGTAATCCGCGCCGTCAACGGTTTCGTTTTTGCTGCGGGTTTCATTGAGGGTTTTGTCGAGAACTTTACAGGTTGTACACCAATCAGCATAGAACATGACGGCTTTGACGTCTTTGGCCTGCGATACGGCGGCAAAGCCTGTGACCGAAAGGGCGAGAATAAAAAGTCCAAATAAAATACGCATCGTTATCTCCTAAATTTAGCACAAAGACTATAACATAATTGCTTATCTTTGCGAGTATGGTTGTGTATTCGTTCCGTATCAATAGACAGTTACACTTGCGCTGGCTCTTATTTTATGTACTCTTTTTTAAAGTATATATTTACAGGAGTTATATATGGATCAAGCCAGTCTTTCGCAAGCCCCGACAGAAGAAAAACCGCTTTGGACTCCTTCCAAACAAAGGGTTGAGCAAACCTCTCTTTATCGCTTTATGCGTGAAATGGAGGCAAAGACAGGCCAGACTTTCGCTGATTATGAGTCTTTTCGTTTGTGGAGCACACAAAATATGGACGTTTTTTGGTCGGAAGTGTGGGATTTTTGCGGGCTGGTCGGTGATCGAGGCGAGCGGGTTTTGCCGCAAGGTCTGGGCGGCGAGGCACAGATGCATCCAGGCGCTGTTTTCTTTCCTGATGCAAGATTGAATTTTGCAGAAAACCTATTGCGTAGAAATGATGAGAGCAAAGCTCTGGTCTTTCGCGGCGAAGACAAGATTGAAACGGTTATAAGCTGGCGCGAACTAAATGAAAAAGTGTTTCAGTTCGCCCGTGCCCTGCAAGCCCTTGGTGTGCAAAAAGGTGAGCGGGTTTGCGGCTTGATGCCGAATATGCCGGAAACGATCATCGCTATGCTTGGTGCGGCGGCTATTGGTGCTGTTTGGGCGTCGGCCTCTCCTGATTTCGGAGAGCAGGGAATATTGGATCGCTTTGGCCAGATAGAGCCAAAAGTCATGATCGCTTGTGCTGCGTATCACTACAACGGCAAAAGCCATGATTGCCTGAAAAAACTGGCGGCGGTACAGGATAACCTCCCGAGTATCGAGAAAATGGTTGTTGTCCCTTATGCAGATGCAAATCCTGATTTGTCAGAGCTTAATAACGCAACGCTGTTTGACGATTTTATCAAAAATCAGGATAGTGCGCCGATAAAGTTTGATCGTTTCGAGTTTAACCATCCGCTCTTTATCATGTTTTCATCAGGTACGACGGGTATTCCGAAATGTATCGTGCATGGCGCAGGCGGAACATTGATTCAGAATGTCAAAGAGCTGGTCTTGCAATGTGATGTAAAGCCGGGCGATGCCATGTTCTACTTTACCACTTGTGGGTGGATGATGTGGAACTGGTTGACGATTGGTCTGGCGGTAGAGGCGACTTTGCTGCTTTACGACGGTTCGCCCTTTTATCCGAAGCCAGACAGCCTTTTTGATTATGCGGATGCGCATGACATGATGATGTTTGGTACATCGGCTAAATATGTTGACGCCTTGAAAAAGGAGGGTTGTTCGCCCGCCAAGTCGCATAAGCTGGATAAGCTGAAAATCTTGTGTTCAACAGGGTCCCCGTTGATGCATGAAAGCTTTGATTATATCTATTCCGATATCAAATCGGATTTACACGTCGCCTCAATTTATGGCGGAACGGATATCTTGTCTGCAAGTTTCGGGATCGGTAATCCGATCTCGCCGGTTTATCGGGGCGAGCTTCAAGGGCCTGCGCTGGGGATGGCTGTCGATGTGTTCTCTGATGAAGGGCAATCACTTTCAACCGGTGCGCAAGGCGAGCTTGTTTGTCGCAAAGTCTTCCCGTCTATGCCCGTCTCGTTTTGGGGCGATGAAGACGGAAAGCGCTATAGGGGGGCTTATTTTGAGACATATGACGGGGTATGGCATCACGGAGACTGGGCCGAGAAAACACCGCATCATGGCCTCATTATTCATGGCCGCTCGGATGCAACGCTTAACCCGCAAGGGGTGCGTATCGGGACGGCGGAGATTTACCGTCAGGTCGAGCAGGTAGATGAAGTACTTGAGAGCATCTGCATAGGACAGCAATGGGACGGCGATGTTCGTGTCATCTTATTTGTTCGTCTAAAAGACGGTGTACAGCTCGATGACGCCTTGACCAAAGAGATCAAAACACGCATCCGCCAAGGGGCGTCACCACGCCACGTTCCGGCTAAGATCCTAACAGTGGCCGATATTCCACGCACGAAAAGTGGTAAGATCGTCGAGCTGGCTGTGCGTGATGTGGTTCATGGTCGCAATGTTAAGAATGTCGAGGCTCTTGCCAATCCAGAAGCACTGGAGCTATATAAAGACCGTAAAGAGCTTTTAGAAGGATAAATTCTTGCAACTACCGCCTGTCAAAGAACACGCCGAACTTGGCTTATCTGACCATGTTCGCTTTATGCCCAATAACGAAGGGCTTCAGATTCTGAACTATGCCCGTGGCAAAGATGATGTGCTGATGCTTGCGCAAGGGGAAGGATCAGACCCGACACCTGATTTTATCACGCAAGCAGCGTGTCAGGCCTTAACTCAAGGCGAGACATTCTACACGCCTTCACGCGGTATGTTTGAGTTGCGTCAGGAAATCAGCCGTTATTACGAGCGTATCTATGGTTGTGATGTTGCCGTGGACAGGATCGTTGTGACGCCGTCCGGATCAACGGCGAATTTTATCGGCCAGATGAGCATTCTTAATCCGGGGGACGAGGTCGTGATTGTCTCGCCTGTTTGGCAGAATCTGTTAGGTGCTGTTTATCTGCGCGGCGCGCATCCTTATGAAGTACCACTCGATCAGGATGCACAAGGCAATTGGTCGCTTGATATGGAGAAGCTGGAGACGGCTTTGACACCCAGAACAAAGGCAATTTTTATCAACTCACCGAGCAACCCTACAGGATGGGTTATGCCCAAAGAGCAGGTTGAACAAGCGCTGGAGCTGGCGCGGCGCTATGATATATGGCTGGTTTCAGATGAGGTTTATGGACGCTGTGTCTATGATGGTGGGACAGCGCCGAGCTTTGTTAATATTGCGAAGGACGATGACAAGTTGCTCGTTATCAATAGCTTTTCCAAAGCATGGGCGATGACAGGTTGGCGTCTGGGCTGGCTCGTGATGCCGGAGGGACTGCAGGGCGTATATGACCGCTTAATGCGCTATGTCACATTGGGTACACCCGGCTTTATCCAAAAGGCAGGTATTGAGGCTTTGCGCAATGGTGAAGACTTCATTCACAAGCAAATTGCTTTGTGGCGAAGCAATGCCGATCTATTAGAGCGCGAATTGGCTGATTGTCCGTCGATTACTCTGGCCAAGCCATACTCATCTTTTTACGCCTTCTTGAAGTTACCGGAAGGGCAGTGCTGTCTCGAATTTGCACGTGGCCTGATTGATAATGAGAAATTGGCGCTAATGCCCGGGGTTACCTTCGGTAAGGGGGCAAACGGTTACTTACGCCTTTGTTTTGCCGTGAATGCACCTACGCTCAAAGAGGCTTTGACACGTCTTAAGCGCTACGCCAATAGCCTTTAGACAGCTTGCATTTGTACATTATCGTGCAGACTTTTTTTTAGGGCTCTGTCTATCGCGTTCAGGAATGTGTCCAGATCAAACGGTTTTTGCAGACATATATCAGCTTCCAAATTGGCCAGAGAAACCGTTAGCCTTGACGAGATAAAGTTCCCGCCGCCGGATACGGCAATAATCTTGGTTTTCGGATGATGGCTTTTCGTATAGCGGATGACATCAAAGCCAGGCTTTTTAGGCATCATGATATCTGTGACCACAAGATCAAATTCTTCTTCTTTGAGTATCTCGAGGGCTTCTTCGCCGTCATAGGCTCGCTTTACCGGAAAATCGGCTAATTCCAGCGTATCGCTCAACGCTTCCATGACTTCTGGATTGTCCTC